>MHYB01000102.1:6157-12262 GCA_001824635.1 Planctomycetes bacterium GWF2_50_10 | reverse complement strand
GGAAATGTCCCGAAATCCAGATCCAGCAGCGATCCCTGCGCACCCTCAAACAAAATGCGTTTTTTAGCGTCTATCGCTTCATGCAGGTATTGCGTTGTATCAACGATATAAGGAACAAGCGCCTTTGCGTATTCGCGGCATTTTTCCATGATATCCGCAACCTTGATCGGCTCAGCTTTATACATCGCCCCAAAAAGCTTGTTCTTGTACGCCAGTATGTTCTCGATCTTCCCCTCAAGCTTGGCCACGTCCCGAAAGTCTGCCATCCGAACAGCGTAGCTTCGTCCGATCTTATCAGCGTAGCAGGGGCCTATACCTCGTATTGTCGTGCCGATCTTGTTTTTGCCCAGTGATTCCTCGCGGAGCCTGTCTTCGATTTTATGATAATCCAGCACGACATGAGCGTTTTCGCTTATAAAGAATCTGTCTTCAAGCCCGATACCGTGCTTGTTGAGCATTTCAAGTTCGTCGATGAGCACCCCCGGGTCGAGCACCACGCCGTTGCCTATCACGCAAACCGTGGATTTTCGCACCGCCCCGCTGGGCAGCAGGTGAAGAGCGTATTTTGTGTCCCCAATTACGACCGTATGGCCCGCATTGGCCCCTCCGCCGTAACGTACTACAACATCGCAGTTCTCGGCAAGAATATCTACAACCTTGCCCTTGCCCTCGTCACCCCACTGCAGACCTACTACACAGCAGTTCATTTTCACCTACCAATTAACGTTTTCTACCCAATCCAAAACCGCAATAGCATAACCGCCCCCAGCTTTGCGGTCAAGCCTTATGAAATGCTCTAACCCTGCAGTTTGACCGTGAGATGATCAACCACCGCCGCCAGGTTATCCCAGTTGCGGTCGCTTAGCTTCTTGCTCGTCGGCCGGTCTTTCCAATCTTTGTAATTGATGATGAAATAACCTTTTTGGGCGAAATGGGTTTTATCCAATGATTCGATCTTGGCATAAGGAATAGCATCTTCAGCTGGCAGCTTCAATTCACTCTCGTCGGCAACAACCTTGCGGTCCTTGATCGCCAGAAAATAGAATGCCAGCACTATTGCACCTGCCAACGCTATCGGTGCCCCCTTTTTGTTTGCATAAAGCGTTGAATCCATCTTGCCGTCGGCGTCGGTATGTTCTTTCTGGAAATCTTTGCTCACATATCCGTCATACCCAAACCACGCCGCCCCAAGCAGACATGCCACCATGTATATTTTAATATTGTTCTTCTTGAACCTGCTTATCGGTGCCTCAATGGCCATAAAATCCTCCCTGAAAAAAAATATATGTTATGAGTCCTGTTTTTTTTTCCTGAACGCTCAACCCTGAACCCTGAACGCTAAATCCTATCTTCTCTGCGAGATCGCATTGGCCAGCGGCTGCACTATGTACGGCATTATTTTGCTTGCAAACAGCTCGCCCGCCATCGTGCACTGGCTCTCAAAAGACTTGAGCGCGTCAAATTTCTCGTTAGGCCTGCGATACTGCCTAACGGTGAAATAAAGACTTATAGCTTCTTCAGCCTTGTACTTCTCATTGCGCACCTCAAATGCGCTCGTCTTTGATTCCACGCTTATCCGTGCCTGTGTCCTGCAATCTTCCGAAAGCGATGTCAGCACCGTCGGCGAAAACCCAAGCGCCTTGCTGTTTGGCTGGTCCAGCAAACACCCGAACGGGCTTCGCGAAAACAGCGCATCAGCGATCACCTCATCGTGATTGCCCTGGTAATCAAAATCCATCGCATATGTCACATCCAGCGAATCGATATCGAGATGGTTTACCCCCAGCATATAAGGCATCAGCTCAAGCACCAGCCTGTCCTGCGCGTAAACATCTTCAAGATGCGTCGGATTGACAATTCCCGACCCGATACGGTCGCCCTCCAGGTTCACCCACCTGTATTCACCTGGCTCATCGTCTTCCTCAAGGCAATAATGGCCGTCTTCCCGCTTGTAAAAATTGCCCATTGTAGGCCAGGCCCGCTGGAGCCTCTCAAAAAACGCCAGAATAGTATCCCGGTCATTAGGAAGGTCCAGTTCAGTATTGACATGCATATCAAGATAAAAGTCATCGCAAAACGAACCATAACTGTGCGTCATATTATTTACACCTTAAAACCGGCGGCATTGTCTCACAAAACTAGGCTTTCGACAAGAGGTAAACGCCCAGTCCAGCCGCCAGAAGCCAACAATAAAAGCCAAAGTACTTCAATTTAGCTTTACGCGTCGTGCTTATCAGTAGTTCTAATGCGATTATTCCAACTGCCGCCGCCACGATCGGCCCAACGACCACCGATCCCACGGTGAACCCCGCAGCCTGGATCGTATCAAATTCCTTATAAAACTTTATAGCCGTCGCACCCAGAATAGCCGGTATTCCTACTAGGAAACTGAACTCAACAGCCCATTTCCGATGCAGCCCATACAGAACCGCCGCGCAAATCGTCATCCCGCTCCTGCTTATCGCAGGCATAAGAGCAAAAGCCTGTCCCATCCCAACCAATACCGCCGCTATCACTCCAAAATCTCTTAAGCTTATCCTCGCCCGCTTGCGAAAATCCGTCACCACAAGCGCCGCCCCGGTAATTACCCACATTGCCGCCACTACCCACAAATCACCGCGAGCCGCTTGGAATTTATCCTCCAAAGGCAGCCCGATCACCGCCGTAGCCACATTCGCCACAAACGCTAATATCAGGATATGCACCGCGTAAGATTTCTTGTAAAGCGTTACCGGGTTAAGCCCCAGCTTCCGCGATGCCCATAAGCTCCTGCCAAACTCCACGATCTCATTGCGGAACACAAAAAAGATCGCGACAACCGTCCCCAGGTGCAACATCAGATCAAACGAAAGCATCTGGTCCGATTCCGCCTGGAACCCGAAAAAATACTCCATCAAAGTCAAATGCCCATCCGAACTCACCGGCAAAAATTCCGTCAGCCCCTGTATCACCCCCAGCACCGCCCCGTCAAAGATCGAAATATTACCCGAATGCGGCAGCATCGATGTGATCGCGCTTATGCCGCCAAAAAAATTCAGCACATTAAGCACAATAGCCGCCGCTATTCCCGCCCCCAGATCGTCTGCCAGTATCCCCCATCCCGCTGGCAGTACCTCCAACTTGCGAATTATCCAAGGCTTGGTGATATCGAAAATCCGAAAAAGTATAAACCCCGCCGCCGCCGCTGTGAATGCATCCACCGGCACGATCGCGCGCAGAGTCAAGAATGTCACTGCCTGCCCCGCGAATTCATCCATCACCACTTCGCCCGGGTCTTTTCTGCCCTTAGCCTGTATTGATGCCGGCGCGTAACACACGCACGCAACCGAGCCTATCACCATCAGCCCCATCATGATCACATTGATCTTTGTCGCGCTTGCCCCGCCCGCCACCAGCAGACCGAATATTATCGCTACCGGCAGCGACCCCCATGTCCCCGGCGCAACCGGCATAAATCCCAGCCCCAAACACGAATTGACAAGCCTCTTTATCATTTGTGCCTCTAAATATTCTCTTCCACCAATTGTATGCAGAACCTGTCCGTCATCCCCGCGATATAATCTACAACTGTCCGCTCCAGCCCCTGCGTTTTTACAAGCTCCCTGTATCGCACAGCCATCATCTCCGGCCTGTCGCGCAGCAGATCATACAAAGTCATCAGCCATTCTTCAACCTGCTCGTGCAGCGATCTCAGCTTCGGGTGCATGTAAACATTATCCATCAGCAATTTTTCAAACACCCGCAGTTGCTCGTCCGCTTTTTCTGATAACCGTACCAGCACCTCGCCCCGCCCATACACATCCGCAAGGCTCGCTACTTTCGATTGAGCGATTGCTTCCTTACTCGTCTCAATCACATCGCTCACCAGTGTATCGATTATTGCTTTTGCGATTCGCGTTTTGCGTATTGATGCGTCCTCGATCAGCTCCGCCTTGCACCGCGCCGCCGCAATGTTATAAATCTCTATCGTCGCAAGTTGCTCAACATCCAGCAGCCCCGCCCGTGAAGCATCTTCAAAATCATGCGCGTTATACGCTATCCTGTCCGCGATATCCGCCGCCTGCGCCTCCAGCGGCCCAACAGCTTCATTGAATTCCCTGTGCTCCTCCGGCCTGTCATACGGACTCCTGTGTTTCGCCAGCCCCAGCCGCGTCTCATACATCAGGTTAAGACCCGCGAATTCCACATACGGATGTTCCAGCAGATCGACTATCCTTAGCGTCTGTCTGTTATGCTCGAACCCGCCGAATGACGCCGAGATTTTATTTAATACCATCTCCCCCGAATGCCCAAACGGACTGTGCCCAAGATCATGCGCCAAACATATCGCCTCAGTCAGCGTCTCATTAATCCCAAGCACCCGCGCAATTGTCCTCCCCACCTGCGCCACTTCGATGGTATGAGTAGATCGGCTCCTGTAATTATCGTCAAGCCCCGGCGCAAACACCTGTGTTTTCCCAGCAAGCCTCCTGAACGCGTCGCAATGTATTATCCTGTCCCTGTCCCGCTCAAACGCGTTGCGATAAGAATGCCCAGCCTGCGCAAACTTCCTCCCCTTGCTCCCCGACTCCGTCACCGCATAGCTTTTAAATACTTCCATAGTTCTTCTTTAAACTCGCAACCCGCAACTTGTAACCCGCAACAATTAAACTTTCGGCAGCCCTTCCTTCTCCGCCGTCTCCTTAAGCAGATCATAAAGCTCAAACAAACTCTGACTTATAACCTTCGTATCCGTGCACACGCTCATAAAGTTCGTATCTCCCTCCCACCTCGGCACAATATGTATATGCAAATGATCCGGCAGTCCCGCCCCGGCCCCTCTTCCCAGGTTGATACCTATATTGAACCCGTGTGGCTTGATAGTTTTCTTAAGTATGTTCTGCCCCTCGCGCATCAGCTTCATCAATTCCAGCATCTCGTCTTCATCAAGCTCATCAAGTCCCGCCACATGCTTCTTCGGCGCTATCAGCAGATGCCCGTTGTTGTACGGGAACCTGTTGAATATCACCACGCACTTCTGGGTTCGCCACAGCACCAGATTCTCCCGGTCGTTTTCAGTATCCAACACGCCATGACATATAAAGCACTCGCTCTTCTTGCCAAGCCCGCCTATATACTTCATCCGCCACGGCGCCCACAAATTATTGCGTTCCATTTTCATGCCTCAAAAAAAAGGGCACGCTCTCCGTGCCCTGGTAAATCCGTTTGCTTACGCGACTGTTTATTTCAGCAGCTGGGCCGAAAGCTTCTGTTTTATTATCATGTTTGGCTTGGGCGTCGTCCCTTCGGTTCCAAGTCCAAAAGGCATTTCCGCTTTGATTTCAGCTTTGTAATCCTGCTCCATAGTTTCAAGCCTGCCCAGTTCAATCGAATATCTGTACTCGCCTGCCCCTTCTACTCCCAGTACCTTATAACCTCTCAGGAACCCGAACACGCCTCTCATCTGGAACGAGCCTGAATACGGGAACGGCCACTCCCTCGGCGCACGCTCCTTGCTCACAGTATAGTTGGCATCGATCACACCCACACCCGCCTGATTTGGCTCGACTCCTTTGAAAGTATATTCAACACCCCTTGCCAGGTTCATCGGCATCGGCATCGGCGCAAGCACCTGCGATCTCCATGTATCGCCCGCCTCCACCCCGCTTGCCGGACTTGGCACCGAGCTTATCGGGTCCCACATGAACCACACCAGCGCTATAAGATCGCTCGTCAATTCCGGGTCTTTTATCCCGCTGCTCTTGCCGCCGAATGCCTGTTTCATCACCTCTTCAAGCAGCACTCTGAATTCATTCGCATCCTCGATCGTCCCGGTAGGCCCAACATCGAATTTAATTTTCTTGCCCTGTATGCTGCTCACCGGATCTTGACCGCTATTGCCCCTGCCGCTCATAGAACTTCTGGCCACAGCCACGCTTTCAAACGTCACCTCAACCGTTGTGCCGGTATCGCTGGTTTTAATAGCCTTGTACGCCACCACCATATCCAGCTTTTCCGTCATCGTCTGTAACTGCCCGGCATCCTTACCCTTAGACAATGTCCCGCCCGGATCGAAATTAAGCTCGACATTTCTATCGCTCGTCAGCTTATAACGAAGCGGTGCAT
>MHYB01000102.1:307-6098 GCA_001824635.1 Planctomycetes bacterium GWF2_50_10 | reverse complement strand
GCCGATATAATTAACACCGCCGCCGCCATTATCAGTGCGATATTTCTCACGCTTTGCTTCCCCTATGTAGTATGGGCGGCCATTACAGCCGCCCGTTTTTTTAACTCAAAACTCAAAATCCAAAACTCATATTTTTTCGATTGAGTATTTGTAAGTAAAGCCCATCGTCAGTATATCCGGGCCTTTGTCGCTCTTAACTTCTTCGCTAGGCTCAGTCGCTACCCATTCCGATTTAAGCGTCTCGTGATAATTGATTACGCTCCCGTTAGCCCCGTCCATCACCAGCTCGCCCTTATAACTTTCCTTTGCGTCGAACATCTTTTCGAAAAAGCCCATACCTTTGGCGCTCTCGCCCTGCACATCCGCAGCCTTGGCGCTTGAAGGTCTCGCTTCCATCTTCACTATCGCCACTTCCTTGCCGTCATCCTTCTTTACCTCTTCAAGTGTATAAACCTTCTCGTATGACTTGGGCACAAGCATACCAGCCGGCGAACCCTTCAGCACGCTCCAGCTCTTGCCTTTCTTCAGTTCCGCCTTATTTTTGGGCAGCGGTACCGAATGACGGGCCTTGATCGCCTCGTCTGTCAAAAGTGACTGAGCCACCTTTGCCTCCTGGTTGTCGCCCGCTACAGCGGCCTTTGCTGCTTGTGTGTTCTCTATCGCAGCCACATTGCCGTCCGGCGCGATTTTCAACGTATAGCTTTGCCCGATCAGCTTGGCCATTCCCGAATCAGCCTTGCTCGAATCGTATTGCATTCCTTCGCCCGTCGGGTTCTTCGCCGTATAACTTGCGCCTTTTATTGTCACAAGAATGGTTGCAACTCCCTGAGCATCAACGCTCTGAACTGTCTGATCGAAAACCACTTCGCTGCCGTTTATAGTCTGCTGCTTCTTTGATTGGTTGATTGATGGCTGCTCGAAATTGTAATCCTTGATGCTCTCCGTCGCCACCTTGTAGGTCGCCGTTTGGGACGGTTCGAATTTCATCGCCAGCTCAGCCTTCTTCGCGCATCCGCCAGTTATCGCAACTACCAAAGCCAGTCCTAATACTACTCCATTTTTCAGCGTCATTTCGCTCTCCTTTGCTACAAATGTACCCCGTATTTAGATTTAGCCCACAATTATATCTCCATCAAAATCAAACACAACTATAATTTTCCCCTATACTTAGACCACAAAACCCATAATTTCACGAAACTAATCTGATTTCCCCGCTTCTTCGGTTTCCGTCTTCTACTATTGCCAATCTCCCCCCAATTGGTTAATCTTATTACCTTACTTTATTATAAGGGACTTACAATGACTGCAAAAAGCGACATGATCAAAGAAGGTTTCACTCGTGCACCCCATCGCGCCCTCCTCCGTGCCACCGGCGCGGTTAAAGATGAAGACTTCGGCAAACCTTTTATCGGTATCGCCAACAGCTATACGGATGTCGTCCCAGGCCACGCCCATCTCAACAAAGTCGCCCAGGTCATTAAAAAAGCCATCCGTGCCGCAGGGGGAGTACCCTTCGAATTCAACACTATCGCCGTCTGCGATGGAATTGCCATGGGCCACACCGGCATGAAATACTCACTCGCCTCCCGCGAGATCATCGCCGATGCCGTCGAAACCATGTGCCGAGCCCATTGCTTCGATGGCCTCGTCTGCATCCCGAACTGCGATAAGATCGTCCCAGGCATGCTCATGGCCTCAGTCCGCCTAAATATCCCGACAATTTTCGTCTCCGGTGGCGCAATGGCCGCCGGCCACGATCCCGATGGCAACACCTGCGACCTCATCTCCATCTTTGAAGGCGTCGCAGCATATAAGATGGGCAAGATCGACGACCAGCGTCTTAAAGAACTCGAATGCACAGGCTGCCCCACCGTAGGCTCCTGCTCTGGCATGTTCACCGCCAATTCCATGAACTGCCTCTGCGAAGCCATCGGCATGGCCCTGCCCGGCAACGGAACCATCCTGGCCGTTAGTCCCGAAAGACAAAAACTTTACAAGCAGGCAGCCCGCCAGATAATTAAGCTCGTCAAAAAGGATATCAAGCCCCTCGACATCCTCTCCCAGAAGTCCTTCGATAACGCCCTCATCCTCGATATGGCCATGGGCGGCTCTACTAACACCGTCCTCCACACGTTGGCCGTCGCCAACGAGGCTGGCATAAAGTATGATCTCGACCGCATCAATTCCATCGCCCAGAAATGCCCCAATATCTGCAAAGTCGCCCCCTCGCGACCCGAAGTCCACATGGAAGACGTCCACAACGCCGGCGGCATCTCCGCTATCCTTAATGAGATCAGCAAAATACCCAGCCTCCTCAACCTCCGAACCATGACCGTTACCGGCAAAACCCTCGGTTTCAATATTAAAAACGCCAAAATTGCCAATTTCGACGTAATCCACCCCCTCGATAAACCCTTCTCCGCCAAGGGCGGCCTATCCATATTAAAAGGAAACCTAGCCCCCAACGGCGCAGTCGTCAAATCCGCCGGCGTCGCACCCAAAATGCTCACCCACACCGGCCCAGCCGTCATTTTTGAATCCCAGGAAGAAGCCTGCGATGGCATCCTCGCCGGCAAAGTCAAAGCCGGAGACGTGGTAATTATCCGCAACGAAGGCCCCAAAGGCGGCCCCGGCATGCAAGAAATGCTCAGCCCCACAAGCTACATCATGGGCGCAGGCCTCGGCGAATCCGTCGCCCTCATAACCGACGGCCGCTTCTCCGGCGGCACCCGCGGCGCATGCATCGGCCACGTAAGTCCCGAAGCCGCCACCGGCGGCCCCATCGGACTCATTAAAGAAGGCGACACCATCGAGATCGACATCCCCAACAACAAGCTGAATGTCAAACTCTCCGACACAGAACTAGCGCAGCGTAAGCAAGCCTGGAAAGCCCCCGCCCCCCGCATCACAAAAGGCTACCTAGCCAAATACGCCGCCATGGCCCAATCCGCAGATACGGGAGCCATCTTAAAATGGTAGATTGAACGGTTGTATTGGTTTAATACTAGATGAATAAAAATTCGCAATATAAAAAGTTCCCGCTCTCTACTGTGGAGATAATTGCCTGTATAACGGGCATCATTTTTGTTGCAATTTTTCCTCATTACTGGATATTTTTACCTATGGTTTTTCTTCCGATACTCATCTTCCAAGGTGTGAGATCTGATATAAAAACCAGGCAAGCCGAAAAAGCAGCCACGCTTCTCGAATGGCGCGTACCCCGACCAGCCTGGCACGTTACCGAAAAATTCTGGTTCTCGCCGCTGTTCCTGGGTGGCACGTTCGTAGTTTACTATGCAGTATTCTTTTTGTTGTTTGGGTATTTGACTAAATATCATCCACCAGAACATGTTACAAAAGACACTCTAGTGTTTTCAGACTTGCCTTGGTTCTGCGCACTAATGAGTGCGATGATTTTGTGCATATATGGCTCAATCTGGTTCTGGGCAAAAGTGAAGACCAAACTCACTATCCATGGTATTGAAAAAGATTTTCACAATTCAGGGAAGACATTGAAATATCGAATGGTAAAGGATTATTATTTCAAACCCATTCAAGTCAAATCAACTGTTTATCAGATACTCGTCCTGCATGACCATAAAGGCAAAACCCACCAGTTTGCGCTTGATAATGAAAGCAGAATTGCCGAAATCGAACGCATTCTGACTGACCACGGAATACAAAAAAACATAACCCCTCACTTTTAATGGTGAATGGTACGGTCTAACGCAGCCAGGCCGTGTTTTTGAATATCAATAATCCTTAATCAATAATCAATTTCTCTGAGCCCCTGTAAGGGGCGCAAACTCTGTAGCCAGGGGTGGCAACCCCTGGTCAAATTCACCCCACTCCCCGAGCCCGCGTAGCGGGCGACACTTTCATGACCAAACATACCGCGGATCAAATTCAACCCCCGTGCCTTTTTAAAAATCCCACAAATTCCTCATCAAAACCAATCTTGCGATGATGTTCCTCCTGCCCCTCGACATACTTCGCCACGGTCTCCATCTGCGACCTGCTCACCGTGAATGCAGCATACCCATCTTGCCATCCAAACACACACGTTGGAAATTCCTCATGCACAAATCTCGACGAATTGGCTTTTATGTTCCTGACCATCTCAGAAAGCGTCTTATCCGCACCCATTGCCATCAGGACATGCACATGATTTGCCGTACAATTTATCGAGATGACTTTACAATCATGATTGCATAAAACCGACAACATAAATTTCAACAGCCTTTCCCTGATCCCTTCATCGATCATGGGCCGTCGTTCTTTTGTGCCGAATATAAATGGTAGATCAAATTCGTATGTGTTTGCGGCATAGCTTTGTAGGGTGGGCAAAATTCATTTTGCCCACCATGATTTTCTAATCCGAGGCCTAAGCGTTAGAGCATCTTGCATCAAATTTTTTCAAAGTGCGTAATAAGTGACTTGTCATCCCCGCGAAGGCGGGGATCCAGTCTTTCAGTTTGAATTTGCATTGTGCTTACTAAACTGCTGTACACAAAATACTTCTGTAACTCGATGCAAAATCCTCGTCATCGCCGGGCATCTTCTTTTTTTGATATTTGATTTTCCTCTTTGATTACTCCACTTCGCGCACAAATTTCTGAATTGTCCCAACTCAAACTCTGCCGTTGTTGAGGAGAGTCATTACTTCGTTTCGGCTTCTTGGGTCGGATTTGAATATCCCTCTGATGGCCGAGGTTACCATAACAGAGCCGGGCTTTTTCACGCCGCGGATCGTCATGCAGCTGTGGGAGGCCTCTATTACGACAGCTACGCCGAGGGGTTTGATTGTTCCCATAAGTGAATCCGCGATCTGGGCAGTGAGCCGTTCCTGGAGCTGGAGACGGCGGGCAAAGCAATCCACGATTCGCGCGAGTTTGCTTACGCCCAGGACAGACCCGGCAGGCAAGTACGCAACATGAGCTTTGCCGATGAACGGCATGAGGTGGTGTTCGCACATGCTGAAGAATGGAATATCGCGGAGCAGGACGATCTCGTCGTAATTTTCGGTGAAGGCGCTTTCGAGGTGGCGGTCGGGATTATCGGCCATGCCGGCCAGCAGTTCGGAATACATGCGTGCGACGCGGTCGGGGGTGTCGATAAGACCTTCGCGCGTGGGGTCTTCGCCCACGGCCAGGAGCAGCTCGGTGACGGCACGTTTGATACGGTCGTGGTCAACGGGCAGTCTATTTTCGTTATTCTTGCTCATTTATCAAATTCCAAAACAAAAAAACATAATTACTTCTTACAGAGGCTTCTTACATAAGCGGTTAAAAGCCGCACGCCATAGCCGGATGAGCCGATAGCTGAAAAACTTTTTGGGCTTTCAAACAGGTCTACCCCGGCCATGTCGATGTGTGCCCAGGGGATTTCACCGGCAAACTGGCCCAGGAAAGCGGCAGCATTTGATGCGCCGCCCCAGCGTGAACCTATATTTTTGAGATCAGCGATCTTGCTTTTCATTTCATCAAGGTATTCATCCGAGCTTGGCAAATGCCATACGGCTTCGCCGGAAACTTTCGCGGCCCCCTGAAGTTGTTCGATGACCTCATCATTATTGCTCATAAGCCCCGCTTTGTACTTGCCCAGTGCTACCATGCATGCGCCGGTGAGGGTTGCGATGTCAACGATAGCGTCAACTTTCTTTTCTGCGGCCAGGGCTATCGCGTCGCAAAGGACCATTCGGCCTTCGGCATCGGTGTTCTGGATCTCGACAGTCTTGCCGTTGTAAGTTTTGACTATATCGCCGGGCCTGAATGAGGTGGCACTTGGCAAA
>MHYB01000102.1:0-243 GCA_001824635.1 Planctomycetes bacterium GWF2_50_10 | reverse complement strand
GAGTCGCCATAACCGCAACACCGCCGGATTTATCGAGCTTCATATCTTCCATGCCCTGCGACGGTTTTATGGAGATGCCGCCGGAATCGAATGTTATCGCCTTGCCGACGAGTGCGACGGTTTTGGCGTTTTTCGGGCCGCCTTTGTATTCAAGTATTATCAGGCGAGGTTTGCTCGCGGAACCTGAGCCGACGGCACATATGCCGCCAAAGCCCTTCTTGGCCAGGGTTTTTTCGTCGAGGA
>MHYB01000101.1:14476-16552 GCA_001824635.1 Planctomycetes bacterium GWF2_50_10 | reverse complement strand
TCGCACGCTTGTTGTTTTGCAGTTTATTACGCCTATGGAAAGTTCGTCCGCGATTATGGCGGAGATAGTGTTTGCGCTGGTTGAGCCTGGGACGGCGAACATATCAAGTCCTACGGAGCAGACGGCTGTTAAGGCTTCGAGTTTTTCGAGGTTAAGGGTACCGGCCTGTACTGCGCGGATCATGCCGGAATCTTCGCTGACTGGGATGAAGGTTCCGCTGAGGCCGCCGACGTTGCCGCTGGCCATTGTGCCGCCTTTTTTGACGGCGTCCATGAGCATGGCGAGTGCTGCGGTTGAGCCGGGAAGGCCCATCTGGCCTACGCCCATAGCTTCTATTATTTCGGCAACGGAATCGCCGGCGACGGTTGTGGAGGCCAGTGATATATCGACGATGCCGAAGTTGACGTTCATGAGGCTGGCCATTTCGCGGCCGATGAGTTCACCGGCGCGGGTTATTTTGAAGACGGTGCGTTTTATGACTTCGCTTAGCTGGGTGAGGTCGCAATCTGGGTTATTGAGAATGACGGCGCGGACGACGCCTGGGCCGGAGATTCCGACGTTTAGGGAATAATCACCTTCGCCGACGCCGTGGTTGGCTCCGGCCATGAAGGGGTTATCTTCGGGGACGTTGGCGAAGACGGCGAGTTTCGCACATCCGATTCCATCCTTTGTGCCGGCTGCGATTTCCTTGATGATGTGGCCCATTTTTGCAATGGCATCCATGTTGAGGCCTGCTTTGGTTGAGGCTAAATTCAAAAAGGAGCAGACGCGGCTGGTCTGGGCGAGAGCTTCGGGGAGAGAATCAATAAGGCGGTCGTCGGCGGCGGTGGTGCCTTTTTGCACCATTGCGCCGAAGCCACCGATGAAGTTGATGTTGGCTTTGGCAGCGGCTTCGTCGAGGGTTTTGCAGAAGTTTACGGCAGTGGAAATTCTTGGCGGCAGTGGCTCAAGGAGTATCGAGGCGGGAGTTATTGCTATTCTGCGATTGGTGATGGGGATGGCGTATTTATCCTCCAAGTGGTCGGCGAAGTGGTTGAGGAGTTTGCCTTTTTCGACGATGCGTTTGAGGACGCGTTTGCGGAACGCGGCGAAATTCCTGTCCATGCAATCTTTGAGATTTATGCCGAGGGTGACGGTGCGGATATCGAAATGATGATCCATCGTCATTTTTACGGTTTCAAAGACTTCGTCTACGCTTATTCTCATGGGGCACTTTCTGAATTAAAAAATTTAGACCCGGTGCATCATCTTAAAGATGTTTTCGTGCTGGAAGGTGATGGTGAGCTGCATTTCCTTGCCGATCTTTTCGAGTTCCTGCTGAATCTTGTGCATATCGACGGTGGCCAGGGCGACATCGACGGCCATTGTCATGACGAAGTATGTTTCCATGATCTTCTGGTTGACGTCGACTATGTTGATATTCATTTTTGCCATGGCATTTGCGAGCCTGGCTATGATGCCGACTTTGTCTTTGCCGGTGACGGTAACGATGCAAACCTGTGATTCATTTTTCTTTTTGGCCATCTCTCACCACTTTATTAGATTAAGTTCTCGTGTCTTTTCAAAATGCGTCATGTTGTAATGCAGGGCGGTTACGGTTATGTAGCCCTGTACAAGGCAGATCGTGTCGGTCTCGATAGCTTCTTCGCGATGGGTTCCGCCTGAAAGCATATAGACGGTCTGGTCTTTTTCGTTTTTCTGTTTTTCGTAGTGCTCGGCGAAACCTTCGGTGGATTGGGGGACTACTTTTACTCCCTTTGGCTCGCCGTACGAGAGCTTGGGGATGTTTACGTTTATGACTTCATCGCCTACAGAGCCGATGAGTTTTTTTAAGACATCGGCGCAATAGGCGGCACCTTTTTCAAACTGTGGCACAGGGTTTTCCCAAGCCATGCTCATGGCGACGGCTGGGACGTGGTAAAACGCGGCTTCCATGGCGGCAGCTACGGTTCCGCTGTAATAGACGTTTATGCCGACGTTTGCGCCGGCGTTCATTCCGCTAACGACGAGATCGACGCCGCCGGGGACGAGTTCGTTGAGGGCTAGTTTGACGCAATCGGCGGGTGAGCCGTAGAC
>MHYB01000101.1:12729-14466 GCA_001824635.1 Planctomycetes bacterium GWF2_50_10 | reverse complement strand
GTGAGGCCGTTGACGGTTACCTTGTCGCAGAATAAGGGCTGGCTGAAGGTAATGGAATGGCCTGCGCCGCTTTTTACGTCAGCGGGGGCTACGACGGTAACATCGCCGATCTTTATGAGTTCCTTGTACAGGGCAAGGAGGCCCTCGGCGAAGATGCCGTCATCATTTGTAAGTAATATTTTCATCAATTTCTCCGGGGTGGATTCTAATTGGTCGGGCGGGTTGTGTCAAATCGGAAGAGAAAGGATTGTTGCGGGTTGCGAGTTGCGGGTTACGAGTTTAGAGAAAGAAGAGGAAAGACCGGATAAGCCCTGAACAGGGGTATTTTAAAATCGCGTAATTTGGTTCAAATTGGCTCAAGGTTTATATTGACTTTCATCCGCACAGTCGGGCAGAATAATTGGTTATGCGAAAATTCGATCGGGAAATTGATGTGGTTTTGAGCAGGGAGCAGGTGCGGGCTGTTGATGGGTGGGCGATCAACAAGCTTGGGGTGCCTGGGGTGGTGCTGATGGAGAATGCAGGGAGGAGCTGCGCGGAATATATAATCACGGCGTATGGGGCGGGTGTGCGGGTGGTGATTTTCTGCGGGCTGGGGAATAATGGCGGGGACGGGTATGTTGTCGCTCGGCACCTGGTGGGGGCGGGATGCGAGGTGCTTGTTGTTATCTGCGGGCATGAAAGTAAGATCAAGGGTGATGCGCTTATTAATCTTGAGATCATTCGGAAAATGGGAATCGATATTAGATCGCTGGATGTCAGTTCGGAGTTGGTGGGGCGAGCGGTTGAGGAGGTTGCGGGCGGGGCGGATGTGGTTGTTGATGGGATTTTTGGTACCGGTCTTGGTGGGCAGCTTAAGCCGGAAAGTGTTGGGTTAATTGAGGGGATCAATTCACTGGGGAAGGCTATAGTGGCGATAGATATACCGTCGGGTTTGGACTGCGATACGGGTGAGCCGCTTGGGGCTGCTATCCGGGCGGCTGCGACGATAACGTTTGTTGCTGGGAAACCAGGGTTTAAGAATCCCGAAACGGTGAAGTATACGGGGGAGATATATGTTGCTTCGATCGGGGTTGAACCTGCGAGCTTGAAGAAATAAAAAAGGCCGGGATGACCCGGCCTTTACAATTCATATTACAAACCTGTTACAGCTTGGCCTGTGCTGAATAGCCGATAAAATCGAGGAATCGCTCGGTATTGAATACCGGAATCGAGAGCATTTTTGCCTGGTCAACTATGTTGTTGTACCTGGCGTAAGCTGCAAGATCTGCATCGTATTTTTCGTTTGCACGCGGGTCTGCTTCGCGGGCTTCGATCGTGGGTTTTTGCGGGAGCACGGGGGCGCTTCCGAGCACGACAAAGCTTGTTGTTATCGAGACGTTATCGGCAACCGAGCCGCCCCATTTTTCGATGAGGTTCTTGATCGAGGTTGTGCCCTGGCCAAAAGTGAAAGCACCCGCGACGACGAACTCACGTTTTGTGTCGGCATCCCAGATCAGGTTGGCGATCTTGTCGTCCTGCATGATTGGGTTACGTTTGTCGGCTTCGGTAACGCGGGCGATGGCAACGTTGGCCTGTACGTCAAAGACTTCAACCGTTGCCTTGCCTTTGCCGTCACGCGGGATCGGCAGCCCTTTGTCATAAACCGAGAATGTCAGGCCACGGTAGATGCGGTCTGAGTTGCCCAGGTTGATAATGACGGTATTGGTCGCGGTGTCGATGGAGATGACCTTGCCA
>MHYB01000101.1:12404-12722 GCA_001824635.1 Planctomycetes bacterium GWF2_50_10 | reverse complement strand
TAAAGGCGGCGGCGGTGTTGTCGGGCTTGGGTACGATCTTTTCAAGTTGGCCCTGAAGGTTGTTTATGCGGTCATCGGCACTTTTGAGCTTTGCCTGAGCGGCGAGGAGGTCTTGCTGGTCTTTTTTGGCCTGAGCGTCTGTGGCTTCAAGCTTTGTTGCCAGGCCGGCTATCTGCTGGTCGGCGTTTTGCTTCATAAGTGCCTTGAGGTCTTCGTAACCCTTGGTGGCTCTTTCGCTGTCGGCCTGGAGCTTGGCGATAAATTCGCTGGTCTCTTTTTCCTTCTGGAGGGTGGCCTTTTTATCTTCGTCGAAAAGCT
>MHYB01000101.1:7650-12377 GCA_001824635.1 Planctomycetes bacterium GWF2_50_10 | reverse complement strand
CAAGCTGGGCTTTTGTGACCTCCAGAGCCTGTATGAGGCCGACTGAATTGACTTCTGCGCCCTGAAGATCAAGCTTGGAAAGGATATCGCGGGCCTGCTGCTGTGAACTGAGGACTTTTACCTCCGCGGACTGTTCGGAATCCACTGTGCCGAGCACCAGTTGGGTCATCGCGTCGAAACGCGTGAGCAGGGTGCCAAGAACGGTGCGGTCTTCCTTTGTTCCGACAAGTGCGCCGACGTTCTTGATCTGGCTGGCTGAGGCCAGTTCCTGGACTCGTTTTTCGGCATCGAGCACTGTTTTCTGATAGTCGGCGAATTTTATGTAGAAAATCACCGCGAAAACCGTGGAAACGATGAAAAGGAAAACGAATGTTATGAGGCCGTAAAACATGGAATTGTCACTTCTACCGGCGGCCATAAAGACTTACTCCTCGTATAAATGAATAATAATTACGTTTTAATCCTTACGGATGATAAGAGCTATTAGTATGCTTTCAATCAAGCCGCGTGTCAATATAAAAACCGTTGGAGCAGGGGAGGTCTTTGTTCGTAATTTACGCTTGTTCAAGCAGATACGTTCAGGCGGTCCAAAAGATATTCAAGCTGGGCTAATGATTTGATGGTGTGTGCAGGGTGGGCTGAGGGGTGGGGGGCGGTGAGTTTGTGGATGGCGTCCGGGGAGATGAGCTGTATGGTGGTGAAGCCAAGCTGATTTGGAGCGATAAAGTCTTTTATGGGATTGTCGCCGATGTAGACACATGTGGCGGGGTCTACCGTGAAATGGGCGACAATACGTTCAAAGCCCGCGGGTGAGGGTTTCCAGAATTGGCGGCCGAGTTCTTCGGTGTAGATTATGCAGCCGAAATAAGATTGGATGCCGAGTGCTTCGACTTTCAGGCGCTGGGCGGGCATAAAGCCGTCGGTAAGCAGGGCGAGATTGAATTTTGGTTTTAAATTGTCCAATATTTGGCGGCTAAGGGCGGGCAATTGTAATGCGGGCTTGTGATTTCGGTAAACTTCGATAAGCTCGTTTATGATCTGCTGGTTGCAGGGGAGTTTGAGGTTATCCAGTGCGGCGTTGAAAGCGTAGCCGTAATTGCCGGCGGAAAATTGTGTCCAGATGGCATCGAAAATTGTTGCCGACGGCGGGTAGCTGGGTTTGGCGGAAAGATAGCTGCTTACGGCTTGAAAGCCGCTGCGGCAGTAATCGATTTCGTTATATAAGGTGTCGTCGAGATCGAAAACGACTGTGGTAATCATGCTCTTTCCAAAGTTTTAGGTTGTCAACTACGCCGCTTGGGGCATAATACTGGTTTTGCAGCAGTATTGTCGATACAAAAATGAGATGATCATGATCTTTACGGAACGAGAATGAAAAATTACATCACAATGATGCGGCCGGCACACTGGAGCAAGAACGTGTTTGTTTTTGCGGCTTTGATATTCGGTCAGAAGCTGATCGGGCCGCGTGAGGAAGTAATCACGGCGGTGCTGAGTGCGTTTGGGGCGTTTCTGTGTTTTTGCCTGGCAGCTTCGTCGATGTACATATTAAATGATGTGATCGACCGCAAAAGCGACCTGCTGCACCCTGAAAAGCGTAAAAGGCCTATTGCATCGGGGAAAGTGGCTGTGGCAAATGCGCTTGTGTTTGCGGGTGTTTGCGCGGCAGCGGCACTGGCGGGCAGTTATATCCTTGTTAAAGAGCTTGCAGTCATAATATTTATATACCTAGCGATGTCGGTGCTTTACTCCATTTCCTTTAAGCACATGATGATCATAGACGTGATCATTATAGCGATAGGTTTTGTGCTGCGGGCAGTGGCCGGCGCGATCGCGGTGGGGGTGTTCATATCGCCGTGGCTTATAATATGTACATTCGCGCTGTGCCTGTTTTTGGGGTTCTCGAAGCGGTATGCGGAAATAAGCCTGCTGGCTGAAAACGGTAAGGAATTTCGTCGCACGCTGGGCGGATATACGCAGGACCTGCTGAGCCACATGGTTAATGTTTCATCGGGGCTGGCGATAATTTGTTTTCTGCTGTATTCGATGGATGAGCGAACAGTGCACTTTTTCGGCACAAACAGCCTGTTCGTAACGGTTCCGTTTGTGCTATACTGCGTTTTCCGGTTCAGTGCCTTGATCCAGAAAGGTACATACACCGGGCCGGTGCAGATCGTAATAAAAGACAGGCCTTTCCAGATCGGCTTTGCGCTTTGGGTATTGGTTTGTTTCGTAATAGTTCACGCTAACCGCCTAGGACTTAGGCTTTCGGATTTGGTGGCATACTGATGGCAAGAGAACGACTTCAAAAGATAATGGCAACTGCTGGTATTGATTCACGTCGCAAATGCGAGGAGTTGATCCTCGAAGGGGCGGTGCGGGTAAACGGTCATGTTGTAGATGAACTTCCGGCATTTGCCGACCCTGAAGAAGATCACATAGTAATTAGCGGCAAGCCTCTTAAACAGACCCAGCGACTTTATTACCTGTTAAATAAGCCCAAAAAGGTTATTTGCACCAATTATGATCCGCAGGGCAGGCAGAAGGCTATCGATCTTATAGGCCCGGTCAAGAGCAGGGTTTTTTGCGTGGGCCGTCTTGAAGCGGACAGCAGCGGGCTTATCATAATTACGAATGATTCGGAACTTACGAATAAGTTGACGCATCCGAGTTTCGGGCTTGAGAAAAAATACATCGCCAGGGTGAAAGGCAAGGTCGATCCCAAGGCGGTTGAAGAACTTAAGAAGGGCGTGTGGCTTTCTGAAGGGCGTACCTCGGCCAAAGATGTTAAGGTCATAAAATCCGATGTTACGGAATCTATTTTGGAGATCACGCTTGTAACGGGGCCAAATCGGTCGATAGCCAGGATGCTGGCAAAATTAGGTTACAAGGTCAAATCCTTGTCGCGCACGCAGATAGGCAAACTCACGTCAAAGGGGCTAAGTTCGGGTCAGTGGCGGAAGATGACCGATGGTGAACTCGATTATATTAAAAAGTTAACAAGCACCAGTTCAAAAAAGCACTAAGCTCGAATTCCGAAACAAATTCGAATAACTGCCAAACTCAAAGCACTAAACGCGCATCTATACTAAGCTGGATGCGGGTTGAAAAACTCCGTCCATTTGTTGCCCACATGCAAGTTGTCTAATCGGCTATGTTGTGATAGGATGAGTGCAATATGGCAAAAAAAGGTGGAAATGACAACCAGAGCCAGCCGGATCTGTTCAGCTTAGGTACAAAGCCGCAGGACAAAAAGGCTATTAAAACTGAAAAGCCGGCGCCGGTTCGTGCTGTGAAGACCCAAATGGCGGCTGTCAAGGCTGAGCCGCGTGTGTACAGCGTGCGTCAGCTAAACGCAATGGTGAAGGTTGCGCTGGAAAGCCACCTGCCCGGGTTCATTGCCGTGGTGGGTGAGTTATCCAATTTTAAATGCCATTCCAGCGGACACTGCTATTTTTCGCTTAAGGATGATGCGTCTGAGATAGCTTGCGTGATGTGGAATTCAGCGTTTCGCAAGCTCAAATTCAAACCAGTCGACGGCATGGCTGTTATCCTCAAGGGTAAGGTGGATGTGTTTCTGGCATCGGGCAAATACCAGTTCTATGCGGAATCTATTGAACCGCAGGGCACCGGGGCATTGCAACTAGCGTTTGAGCAGATGGTCAAAAAGCTCGAAGCGGCTGGGTTTTTTGATCCAGCCCACAAGAAGAAATTGCCACCGTTTGCAACCCGGATAGGGGTAATAACCAGTGAATCTGGAGCCGCTCTTCATGATATTGCGGATTCGATCTTTACGCGGTGGCCGCCGGCACGACTGTTTCTTTATCCTGTTCCCGTGCAGGGTGAGGGTGCAGCTGGGGCGATCGCGACTGCTATCGAAGATGTTAATCGTCGGCAGGTTTCTTTGCGGCTTGATGTGGTAATTGTTGGCAGGGGGGGCGGGTCGATAGAAGATCTGTGGGCGTTTAATGAAGAAGTGGTCGCGCGGGCGATTTACAATTCGAAGATACCCATAATCAGTGCCGTCGGGCATGAAGTGGATACAACTATAAGCGACCTTGTTGCCGATGCGCGTGCGGCTACGCCCACTAAGGCGGCGATACTGGCTGTCCCGGATGGGCGGGATGCTGCCCAAAGGCTTGATTCTGTGGGGCTGCGGCTCACGACGGATGCACTTAACCGTTTGCGAATGGGTCAGGGGCGGCTTGATACTGTGCTGGCGGCGGCGCTGTTCCGCAACCCGCTTGGGCCGGTTTTGGCTTCTGCGCAAGCTCTGGATGAAGCTGGGGATCGGCTGGCGTCGGCCGTTAGGCGGCGGGTGGGGGAAACGCTCGCCCGGATGGGTGGTTTTTATGAAAAAATTATCCAGATAGAGCCGCATCGGCTGCTGGGTGCAAAGACGCTTGCGCTTGCGGGGCTGGAAAACCGCATGGTTACGTCTGTTTCGGGTTTGCATGGGCGGTGCGGATTAAAGCTTGAGCAGGCCGCGGGGCGGTGCGATGCGGCGGTTAAATCGACTCTTAACCGGGCAGCGATGGAACTGACCGGGCGGGCTAACAGGCTTGAAGCCCTCAATCCCAAATCTGTGCTGGGACGGGGGTATTCGATCGTGCGAGCAAAAAAGAACGGGCAAGTGGTAACAAGGCCAGAGGCTGTGGATGTTGGTGATGTGATCGTTACCGAGTTTGCCGGTGAGAAGAGTATCGAAAGCAGGGTGGAAGGCAAGT
>MHYB01000101.1:7266-7625 GCA_001824635.1 Planctomycetes bacterium GWF2_50_10 | reverse complement strand
CTCTGGAATCATGGGCCGAAAGCGTATAAACTATGCCCCGGAATTTAGACTATGACAAAAGATGAAAATAAGAATGAATTGGAAGCGGTAAGCTTTGAGGCTGCGATCAAGGAACTCACGGAAATCGTGGCCAAGATCGAGCAGGGGCAGATATCGCTTGAATCGTCGCTTTCTCAGTATGAACGCGGTATGGATCTTATCAAGCACTGCAGGGGTATCCTTGGACAGGCCCAGAAGCGGATCGAAAAGATATCCGACCAGGGTGAAGGAAAAGACCAGTAGCTTATCCGGGGTTCCTGGCGGCATTTAAATTTAGCGGGCGTGGCGGAATTGGCAGACGCGCAGGATTTAGGTTCCTG
>MHYB01000101.1:0-7213 GCA_001824635.1 Planctomycetes bacterium GWF2_50_10 | reverse complement strand
AGCACTTACAACAATTGTAAACATATTTTACGACATCAAATATACCTGAACTGTGAAAATTACTGTGAAAAAATTGCGTGGGTTTTTAGTTGGGAAGACTTATTTGCATGCATTCGGGTCTGGCTTGAAATGTGGAATCGGCAGAATAGTTTCCATTTTCATATGCGAATTTGCCTTGTCCTCGGATACGCAGACCTGTAATTTATTACCGGGTAGCTTTTTTAATTCGACTTTCTCTGTGGAGCTTTTTCTCATTGGTAGCAGCGATTTGCATCATAATGCACTATCGCGCAATAAAAAAGCGGGTGATGGGAATCGAACCCACGTGACCAGCTTGGAAGGCTGGAGCTTTACCATTAAGCTACACCCGCGAAAGTTGCATTATTATACCAAAAAGGACAGATTTGCAATACTAAATCGATCAAGTCGCGACGAATCCAGCAAATTCGCAACGACTATCGCCTGTGAAGGATGTCCCATACGATCCACAGGCTCAGTAAGCCGGCTGCAAAAACGCCGATTATTCCCACTGTCGGATATCCGAACAGCTGAGGCCCTTTGCCCGTCTGTACGATTAGCGACGACGCTATTAACGCGCAACCGGCGATGACGCCCAGGATCAATTTGTCTATCATTCTGTTAAGTTCATTGATCGGCTGCTCAAGGCCCTTATGCATGAAGTCTATCTTGAACTGCCCGTCGCGCATTTTGCGCAAAATCTGAAGCATGCTGTCCGGGGCCGTTTTAACAAACGTAGTTACATCCTGCACAAAATCGGTGACATCCTTAAATAGTTTCTTCGGCGAGCGATCTCGTATCAAGGCTTCGCGGACGAACGGCTTAGCGTGCCCGATTATGTCAAAATCCGGGTCAAGATTTCGGCCCACTCCCTCGATGGTCGAAATCGCCTTCACCAGCAGCATCAGGTCGCTCCGAACGCGCAGCCGATGCATCCGAATCACCGCCACAACCTCATTGAGTAACTTGCCAAGCTCTATCTGCTTTAGCGGCAAGCCATGATATTGATCCACCAGGTCGATCAGCGCAGGCTTCAATCCCTCTATATCCGAAGCCTCCGTAACCATGCCTATGGCCCTTGCTGCCTTAATCAACCTGTCTGCATCCTTGTTGATCGTGGCATAAAGCCCCTGCGACAAATACGAAAGCGTATCCATATCCAGCCGGCCGAACATGCCGAAATCTAAAAAGCAGATCACATTATTTTCAAGCACAAACCCGTTACCCGGATGCGGATCGGCCTGAAAAAAACCATCATGAAAAATCTGCCTTAAAACCGCATTGGCCCCATTAGAAGCGATCTGCTTTCGCACCGACACCGGTATCGTCGGGTCAAAGCACTCCGAAAGCCGTTTGCCTTCAATATATTCCATCACCAGCACAGCCCGCGTTGAGCAAGGCCAATAAATCTTAGGCACATACACAGTTGGATCACCAACAAAATTCGCGCGGAAAATATCGGCGTTGCGTCCCTCGTGCCGCAGATCAAGTTCATTGTGTATCGATCGCCTGAATTCCCGGATAATGCCTTCCGGCTCCCAGCGTTTGGCTTCTTCGAAATGTTTCGTAAGCAGGGCGGCGAACTGTTCCAAAATGGCCAAGTCGGAGTTTATAATCTCTTCGATCTTCGGACGCAGCACTTTGACCGCGACCTTTTCGCCCGTTTTGAGCCTGGCCGCGTAGACTTGCGCAAGCGACGCACTTGCCAGCGGTATGGTATCAAACTCGGCGAACATTTCGTCAATATTCATCCCAGCCTGCCCAAACCGCACCTTCATAACCTTCCATGGCACAGGCGTAACCCTATCCTGTAGCCAGACCAGTTCTTCTATAACATCGGCAGGCAATAGATCTGAACGTGTGCTCAATAGTTGACCGAATTTTACGAACGTCGGCCCAAGTTCTTCGAGCATCATACGAAAACGCTTTGCGCGTGACAGAGGCGGGGGGGCGCTTGGCCTGTGCCTTCGCCACCACGCACTAACCTTGATCCAACCGATAAGCTCCCCGAATCCGTATGTCACCATAATGGTGAGTATTCGGCGGGTCCGCCCCAGTGTTCGATATCGCCGCATTGGATTCATCATGCGTTACGCCGACAATAATGACATTTGATGCTAATCGTGACGATGGCTAAGCAGCAAGTCCATTTTTACGTTTAGGTCGTGAACTTCCTTGGCAAGCGCGTCAAAATCTTCCTTCTTAACCACTTTCACCTTATCGAGCATGCGTCTTACCTCATTGCTTACGGTTTTTTGCATGTCTTCGCTGGCCGCCTTGCCTTTATCGACCAACTCTCTCACAAGCTTAGCACCTTCCTCAGAGGACACATGACCCTTTTTTTCAAGCTCGTTAACAAGCTCTTTGGCCTTTTCCTCTGTAATCGCTACGGCTCCAACTCCTGCATACAGCATTTTTTCGAGTAGTTTGAACATGCCTATCCCCTTTCAACCTGTTTGCCCATAATTATATACGAAGTACAATGGGAACTAGATTTAGCATACCCCCAACGAGCCAAAATAGCAAGTGCTTGTCGTTTTTACCCCAGCAGCATGATCGAATGTATCACGTTTGGGCTGCTTCTTACCAGCAACTTGCCTATTTTGCCTATTTGTTCCGATTCAAATTCGGAAAGAATCCCATCCCAGCTGCTTTTGAACTGCCCGGCAAGTGCCAGTTCTATTTCGTCTCTTGCTGCTGCCTTAAGCCGCCGGGCGGCGCTCTTTATAAGCACAGTAAGCCATTCCCCGCAGGAACTGCTTTGACCCAGGTACCGGCTTTCTCTCTTGATGCCGGAATATTTCACCGCATCGACTTGCAGCTTAGCCGAGATCAGCTCAGCTGCAAATTCAAGGGAAATGTCATCTTCCCTGTTCTTGGCGGGATGTGAAATTGAGTGTGCCATCGCAAATTCCTTAAGCAGTTACCAGTTCGGCTTTTTTGCGCTTAATATTGCGTTTTCGTTTTGCAGGCACCGGCTTATCCGCAGCCGCTTCCCCATCCAAACCCGCCGCGTCTGCCACTTCCACCGCCTGCGCCGCACTTTCTGCGTAAAGATCAGCCCCGATCTCTTCCCAAAGCCCATCTGCCCGGTTAAATACCCCGCCCGAGAGCATGATCTTCATATTTGGCCAGGCGTTGACGTCGCGAACGGTGTCGATCAGCGCCCTGATAGATGGTGCGCATTTGCCCGTTGACCCATAGATCATCAGGATGTTTGGGCTGTATTCGTTGATAAACGACAGAATATCGTCATTGCTCACGCCCGCGCCCAGGAAGCGTACTTCCCAGCCGTCGCTTTCAAACAGGTCTGCCGCCATCTGGGCACCGAGTTCGCTGCCTTCGTTCGGCCCCGAAACTATCACTATCCTTTTATCCCGTGGCGCTCGTTTGGGCAGCTTATTTTGAAGCTGATCCACAATTGCCCGGTTGATTCTTGTTGCCAGGTGTTCCTGGGCGGTATTGATCTTTTCGCCGCGGAAGAGGTTGTCGATTTCGACCATCACCGGCCAGATTACGTCCATATACACGCGGTTAGCCGGAACGCCGTGCTGTAAGACCTCTTCTATAATGGACTTAGAAGATTTCCGGTCGCCGGTGAGCAGTGACTGCATGTATCGTGTGGTCGTTATTTCGTTTACCATTTTGACATATCCTTACATCTTATTGTTAATCTGGGTAATATCCTTTGCCTAGTTTAACTATCGGAGGGCCGTATCAAAAAACTTTAGGTAATTTGGGTAATTTAGGAAAAATAGGAAATTTTCGCGATTCTGTGATTTTTGGGGGGTGTCAGGGGGGGTGCTAGGGGGGTAACAGAAGGGTGACAGGGGGTAGAATTGGGGGGGGAACGGGGGGTGCTAGGGGGGGTAAATAGCGTATAGGAATAGCGTTAGCGTTGATTTTTGGGGGCGAAAGCTCTGTAACCGAGGGCGGAAACTCTCGGATTTGCACTACTTTCAACAGAGCACGATTGGGGTGTGTTCGAATTCCATATTGTTCCCGCCCCGTGGCACGGCCTAGCACCGCTAGACCGTGTTCCTCACCTTTGTTGGAACTATTTAAATGGGTGAAATGGGGTAGGTTTGGATTTTATTCTACTTTGGCGGATTTGGGGTAGTATAATGTTTTAAAAGTATTGATTGGCGATGCATCAAAGGATATGCCATAACCCAGTACAAAATACGGGCTACTGATTAGATGTAATACACACTTTGTATGAAATTGCACAAACCCAATTATTACATTAGGAGCTATTACCGGAAATGAGCAAATATAATTTAGAAAGATTAGGATGGTTTAATTTTGAGAAGCTTGCAACTACTTTATTAAGACAAGTTGTTAACCAGCCATATCTTCTTTTTCAGGAAGTTCTGATCAAGGTAGAGATGCCATATTTGATGGCACGGCAAATTTTCCTTCTAAAGAAAATCCCATTGTGGGCAAATGGATTTTTCAAGTGAAGTTCCGCGATTTTCAAAGTGCTAATCTTTCACACGTTCGATCTGAGTTGAAACGTACGCTACAATTAGAACTCATAAAGTTACCAAAAAATACAAACATCAACTTAATATTTATTTTTTTGTAACAAACTGTCCTTTAACGGCTGCAAACGTTGAAGAATATCAAAACATAATCAAAACTGATTTCAAAATTGCACATGGTTTTGTTTGGGGTTGTCAGGATGTTGAAGAATTTTTAGACCTCAATCCCAAGGTAGTGCGCGTTTTTCCTCAAATTATGGGGATAAGTCATTTACAAGAAATTGTGAATTGGGGAATTAATCAAAGATCGATTGAATATCTTGAGCAAGTACAAAATGATTTAGACACATTTGTTGTAACAAAACCATATATACAGGCACTTGAGTTGTTACACAAGCAATATTTCTGTGTATTAACTGGTGCACCTAAAATGGGCAAAACCTGCACCGCAGACGCTATTGCTGCTTCTTACGCAGCAGAAGGTTTTTCGATATATGAACTTCGAAATCAAAAAGATTTTTACGACATCTTCAATAAAGAGGAAAAACAATTATTCGTATGTGATGACGTTTTTGGCGACATTGCTTTGCAAGCGGATAAGAAAAATGAATGGACCCATTCATTGAGTAGACTTTTACGGTCTTTGAGCAATGACCATAAGTTGGTTTGGACGGCAAGGAGTTACATTCTAAAAGAAGCAATTGAGAATTCCAAAATACTTGAAGACAAACCCGATTTTGCTCAAGATACTGTGATAATTAATGTTGAAAACCTGATACCGCTTGAAAAAGCAATGATTTTATACAACCATGCTAAAAAAGCTAATTTGCCTGATCAGATTAAAACAATTATTAAACAAAACTGCGATTCAATTGTTAAAAGTGCTTATTTTGCCCCTGAATCAGTGCGGCAGTTGTGCACTGGTACAATAGTACAATTTTCCGAAGACTCCAAAGACCAGGAAGAGATTATCGCAAAAATATTTGCGTTTCTCAAATCTCCAGGTATTGCATGGCAAAAAGCCTTTAAGAATTCACCAAGTGAGGTTCAGTACATCTGCCTACAGCTAATGGCTGCAGGTGGCAATATTAATTACCAATATCTTTTTAAAAATTATGAAACGGAAGTGAGAGAAAAGGGATTTAAATGGATGCTATTTGCAGATGCATTTCAATGGTCAGAAGGTAGTTTCCTTAAACGGAAGCAGCAAACTCAAGATGTCACTGTTTATTTTTATCATCCAAGTATGAGGGACTTGCTAGTTGAGTTGATTCAAAATGATAGAGAAGCGAGAAAATCGTACATACAAAATTTAAGCCTTAGGGAATTCATAAATTTAATCACGAACAGTGATCAAGTGGAAAAAGATTCGTCTTTGCAACATAAAATTTCGCTTACTGAAAACGAAGATATGGATTTATTGTCCAAGTATCTGGAGGAGAAAGTTTTAGCTCCGGCGCAAATCAAAGATATTTTGAGTGTTTTAACTGCCATAATCGGATTTATGCAAAAATATGGTTATGAAAAATTATCAACAATTGGAAAGCAATCGCTGAACAATATTGCAACTTTCGTTTGCCTCAAACAAGTTTGGGAAAAAAATTATAAAGAAAACCATACAGTCTATTTTGTTGAACGGCGATTTCCGTATTCAACTGTAATCAGCCAGATTGAAATTGACTTCTGGATAGATTTTTTGGAAAAGATTAGGTATGTTTTAACAGAATCACCTTCTAATAATATTCCTGAATATCTTGGCGAGATGCTAGAACATTTTGGAGATAAACTCACAGTCAGTTATTGGAAATTAGCTAAAATATGTGAATCATTTTCAGCATTGGTCACTTCAAAATACGTCTCTTTTGATGACAGAATAGTTCTGAAAGAGAAACTAATAAAGAACATCACAGATGCAGTTTCAGAGTGCCCCAATTTTGATGATGAAGATTCTCTTGATGAATGTGATGCATGGCGTGGAAATTATGATGATCTGCACGATGAAATAAAGGATTATTTGCGGATTTTCCCAGAGGATGACATAGAATCTTTTGATGAGTTCGATAACCTAATAAAAGACTGTCCTGTTGCCGAACGCGAGTATGAACAGGATTATGATTCTTTATCTGGTGGCGGTTCATATGGTGGTGACGACTTTGATATTAGAGCAGTATTTGCTGACCTCTGATTAATAATCAGTTCACTAGAGTGATAGAAAAATCGGCCAACTAAATAAAAGAATTCACTGGGATGTCAAATGCTTCAGAGATTGTAGGGCGGGCAAAACTTTTGCCCACCGTTTCTCCCGCAAAATATCTTCTCTGCAAAATGTGTTTGGTGTTAATCTCAAGCAGCATTGAAAGAGCAATTTTAAAATGGTCAAACAAATCCAAAAACTATGGGCACCGGTGATCTTGACGTTAGTGGCTTTGCTGGTGTATGTGATGTTTCCATTCCGGGTGGCGAAGAAGATTTCACAGATGAGAAAACCGGCAAGGCAAATGTAAATGTGGGATCGCTGCGCGATAGTTGTTTATTTCTGGATACCCGCCTGCGGGACTGTTGCCAAACTCGCAGTAATGCGTTATATTAAGGCGACTCAGGTGTAGCGGGAGCAATGTATGCAGGGAAGTAAGCTGTGTGAAAGCAGGTTGTTTTACCAGATAAGTCTGGAGTCGCTGGTACCGCCTGATCATTTGGTTCGTCGGATGGCT
>MHYB01000100.1:13007-13749 GCA_001824635.1 Planctomycetes bacterium GWF2_50_10 | reverse complement strand
GGCGGCGTATATCGTGAGCGAAAAGCCGGTGGCGGCTGCGGGGGCGAAGGTTATTGTTACGGAAGATTCGCATGGGGCGTGGGGTATGCTAGCGCAGGCATCATACGGTTACCCGGGGAGGAAACTGGGGTGTCTAGCGGTGACGGGGACAAACGGCAAGACTACTACGACGTATCTTGTGCGGTCGATCATGCAGGCGGCGGGGCATAAGTGCGGGCTTATAGGGACGGTTACTTATGATACGGGTAATGGTGCGGTGGAGTCGAACATGACTACGCCGGACGCGTCTAGTTTGGCATCGATGATGAACGAGATGGTAAATGCGGGTTCGAAATATATGGTTATCGAGGCGTCGAGCCATGCGCTTTCGCAAAGGCGCCTTGAGGGGATACCGTTTCGGGCTGCGGCGTTTACGAATCTTACGGGCGATCACCTGGATTATCACAAAGATATGAAGAATTATCTCGATGCCAAGGCGGTGCTGTTTGAGTCTCTGCCAGCGAATTCTTATGCGGTGATAAACGCCCAGACGCGGGTGGCGCGTGAACTTGCGGGGCGGACAAAGGCGATGGTGCTTACATACGCGGTGGATGATAAAGCGGATTTGCAGGCAGAGGTGATCGAGGCGAGTTCGAAACATACGGTATATGAACTCATCTACAAAGGTAAGGAAGTGCGGGTGGTAAGCCCGATGCTGGGGAGGCATAATATTTCTAATCACCTGGCGGCGGCGGGGCTTTGT
>MHYB01000100.1:12730-12926 GCA_001824635.1 Planctomycetes bacterium GWF2_50_10 | reverse complement strand
TGGATTACGCACACACGGATGATGCGCTTTCGAATGTGCTTGAGACGCTGCGGCCGATATGCAGGGGGCAGTTGACGGTGGTGTTCGGGTGCGGCGGCGACAGGGACAAGACCAAGCGGCCGAGGATGGCGAAGGTGGCGTATGACGTTGCGGATAAGGTTGTGGTTACAAGCGATAATCCGCGGACGGAAGCGGC
>MHYB01000100.1:0-12712 GCA_001824635.1 Planctomycetes bacterium GWF2_50_10 | reverse complement strand
GGTTACTGTTGAGGCGGACAGGGCAAAGGCGATCGGGCTTGCGATAGGGCAGGCTAAGACGGGGGATGTGATACTTATCGCGGGCAAGGGGCACGAGAATTACCAGATCATCGGCAAGGAGAAGATACACTTTTCTGACGTTGAGATCGCAGAGGCGTTTATCAGGGGCAGGAAGTGAAAGAATTTTCAATAAGTGAACTGGCGAAGATAGTCAGGGCGGATGTTAAAGTTAATAGTGATGCGGTGTTTGCCGGCGTGAGCACGGATACGCGAACGATAGGTCGCGGGCAGTGCTTTGTGGCTATTAAAGGCGAGAACTTCGACGGACATGAGTATGTGGGGCTTGCGTTTGAGAAGGGAGCGGCCTGCGCGATAGTTAATAGAGATTTTGATATGCCGGCGGGTTTGGGTGGGGTGCTTGTAAGGGTTGCGGACCCGGTGGTCGCTATGGGGGAACTGGCGAGGGCATACCGGCGGCGGATTGGGGCAAAGATAATCGGCATAACGGGTTCGGCGGGCAAGACGACGACGCGGCAGATGAGTTATCATGTGCTTAGCAAATTTTTTAAATGTCACGCGGCGATAAAGAGCTTTAATAACAATATAGGTGTGCCGCTGACGATAATGGGGATCGAGGCGTCCCATGAAGTGGCAATAATTGAGTTGGGGTCCAATCATCCGGGGGAGATAGAATACCTTAGCAGAATAGCGGAGCCTGATGTTGCGGTGGTGGTCAATGCGCTTGAGGCGCATATCGAAAACTTCGGGTCGGTGGGGGCGATAATCAAGGAGAAGGTTTCGATTGCGGCGGGTTTGCGGCAGGGCGGGGTTCTGATCGTAAACGATGACAGCGAGGGGCTTGCGGAATACTGTTTGGCAAGCGGGTTTAATTATACGACTTTCGGCAAGAGCAGGCATGCGGATATTTCGGCAAGCAATATAAAGGTGGACGCGTTTTCGAGCGAGTTCTGGATAGAAGGGCAGTGTGTAAAACTCGCTGTGCCGGGCAAGGGGAATATCGATAATGCGTTGGCGGCCTGGGCGTTATGCAAGAGTGTTGGAATTTCTGCGGGGCAATTTGCGGAGGCTATAGCGGATTTTGCAGGCGTGGCGATGAGGCTTGAGCAGATACGGCTTGGGCAGATGCTGGTGATAAGTGATTGTTATAACGCCAATCCCGCGTCGATGAAAAACGCGGTGGAGCTGCTGGAAACCATTGGAAAGGCTGAAAAAAACAGGCGTACGGTGTTTATCTGCGGGCAGATGCTGGAGTTAGGTGAGCATAGCGACAGGCTGCATATTGAGCTTGGAATGCGTATAGGTGGGGGGGGAGTGGGTGTGGTGATGGCTAGTGGTCGGTGGGGTCAGATGGTTGCGGAAGCGGCCAGGGAGGCATCGGCGGGGGAAATTGAGGCATATTGTTTTGAAAACACCGACGAATTGTGCAATAAATTGTCCAATTTGCTTCGAAATGACGATATAATATTGATCAAAGGCTCGCGAGGCGCGAGGCTTGAGGTCGCGGTAGAGAAGATAAAAGAGCTGTTTGGTTCTAAATAGCGGTACTGAACTTTAGTTTCAAGCATAAGAAATGATCTATCATATACTTTGGTTTTTCAAAGCCCATGAGTCGGGCTTTCACGCATACCAGGACGTGATGTTCCGCTGCATACTTGCTGCGCTGACAAGTCTACTTATCGCGATATTCACCGGGCCGCGGATAATACGCTGGCTGATGCGGAAGAAGATAGGCGACAGGCCGGAGTTCAATCATGCCGCACTTAATGAACTGACGAAGGAAAAGGCCAATACGCCAACGATGGGCGGGCTTATTATTCTGCTTTCGATAGTTTCGAGCACGCTGCTTTGGGCGAGGGTGGATAATCCGTTCGTGATCAAGGCCATATTTGTGCTGATGTGGTTTGGCGGGATAGGGGCGTGGGATGATTGGCTAAAGCTTACACGCGCGCAGAGGCAGAGCGGGCGCGACGGGTTAAAGGCATGGGAAAAACTTGCGTTCCAGTTCGGCGGGGGCATACTGGTGGCGGTCTTTCTTTTCAGCGATTTTACAAATATCACCGACGGGCGGATGTTCTGGCTGCCGTTCTATAAATACGGTATACAGCTGCCGCAGTGGCTTTTTATACTTATCGCGATCATGTATATGACGGGGACGTCCAACGCGGTCAATCTTACCGACGGCATGGACGGGCTGGCTACGGGGTGCGTCGGGATAGTTTCGGCGGTGCTTGTGCTGCTGTGCTTTTTCGCTTCGGAGGTGATGAGTCCGGTAACACAAACGACATGGGCGAGCTACCTGCTTTTGCCGCACATCCTGGGAGCGGGCGAACTGGCGATTTTTTATTCTGCAATATTCGGGGCGGCGATGGGTTTTTTGTGGTTCAACTGTCATCCTGCCCAGACTTTCATGGGGGACACCGGATCCCTGCCGCTTGGGGCGGCGATGGGTTACGGGGCGCTTGTTACAAGGCACGAAGTATTGCTGTTTATCATCGGGGGCGTATTTATGCTGGAACTTTTTTCGGTGGTGCTGCAGGTGGGATATTTCCGCTATACGGGCGGCAAGAGGATATTCCGCTGTGCGCCGATACACCATCATTTTCACCTTGCCGGGTGGAGCGAGCCGCAGGTTGTGGTGCGGTTCTGGCTGCTGGCAATAGGGTTTGCGTTTTTGGCGCTGGCGACGCTTAAGATAAGATAGGGATATAGTATGCGAGGCGAGTTTTTTACCAGCAGAAAAGATTTTAGGCAATTTGCGAACACAAATGCCTTCTTATTAAAATTACTAAGCTAATTTTTATATTGAGCCGATACATATTTATGTTATATTATATAAATATGGCAGAATTTGTTAAAAGAGTTGGATATGCTTTCTTCCGTGGCGCAGTATCAGTATTTGATCTGTCAGGGGGATATTATATACCCAAATCCCATTTCAAACCTGTTCGCCGTCCTTCAGATGCCGATATGTTACGTAAAGATTGGGAAACTATCGGCCACGATATAAGCCGCGCACTTTTAAGCCACGAAGGGAATTGTGGTGTCAGGCCCTCTACGAAAGCTTAGTCAACAAAGAGAACGGTCTCTTCAGGCCGAGCTAATGGTTCAGCAATACAGTGGCCCTCTTCCTCACCCTGATATGCTTATAAAGTATGAGGATGCGCTCCCAGGAAGTGCTGATCGAATTATCAAAATGGCTGAATTGCAATCACTCCACCGGCAGTCAGTTGAAAAATCTGAGTCGGAAGCAAAGATACATTTAGAAAAGCAGTATCAAAAATCTGAGTTTATTATCACCGTGTTCGGTCAAATATTTGCGTTTGCAATATGTGTCCTTGCTTTGTCTCTTGGCGTATATTGTATTTTGAACGGGATATTATGGGCAGGAGGTTTCCTTGGTGGTTTTCCGATTGTCGCAATAATCGGAATGTTCTTATTCAAGAGAAAGAAATCGTCTTAAATTCATTTTTTTTGTCTACATCCGAAATGCAATTGTTTTTGGTTTCGAAATCCAAAACTAAGCAAAGGTTAAAATAAGCCTTGTAGGCTTGATTTAGGGATAGCAAGATAAAATAGGGTTAGTTTCATGGTTTTGGGTCACGGGGGGTGTGGTAGACCATTGTTTGGGGGTTGAATGTCCAGGAGGAGTCGAGGGCGGGGTCGTTTTGGGGGCGGGTTTTATCGGCCAGGTAATTCAGTGTCGCGGGCCAATCTTCAATTCCGCTTAGGGCATCGACATTACGGACATTCTGCCAACCGACGGTATTTGCGAGGCAGAGTGATTGTTCGGGGCTGAAATCGGAGAGCAGGCCACAGATGAATCCGGCGATGGTGGCATCGCCCGCGCCGGTGGCGGAACCGAATTTGGCGGCCTTATATGAAGGTGCCCAGAGTTCGCGGTTTGACCACGGGGCGTAAGTTTGCGGGGCGGCTTTGCCAATTTTTGAGATGTCGGCGGATGTGCGGAGGTAGTAGCCGCGGATACCGCTTTTAATTGCGGCGATCTTAACGCCCATGTCGAGGAGCATATCGGCGAATTTCTGGTAATCGGCGGTTTGATAAACGTGAACGGGGTCGGTGTGGCCGGCCTGGGCTTTGCGTTTGGTGAAAAGTTCGCGATCAAGCATGAAGGCGATCTCTTCGACAGAGGGAAGGAATATATCGACGTAGGGCAAAAGTTTTTTGAGTATAACGGCCCAATTGGCTTGGCCGCTTTCGGAGGCGGGGTCGGGAAGGGTCATGTCAAGGCTGGTGGTTACGCCCATCTCGCGGACACGCTTAAATATTTCGATGAGTTCGGCACCATTGTTTTGGAACATTCGCTTCATAAGAGGCGGATAGCCGAAGTGGAAAAGCAGGCATTTTTCGGCGGCGGCGTAATCGATGTCTTCGAAGCCGAAGGTGTCGTTTGTGCCGGGGTTGTGGAGAAAGATGCGGTCTATGCCGGGGATGGCTATGATGACGCTATAAGAAGTGCTCTGGCCGGCGACGGTTTTGAAGGAAGCTGCACGTTTTTGGCCGAGGCAGCTTTTTACGATTGTGCCTAAATGATCGTCGCCGACTTTGCCGTTGAGGACGACATCGACGCCGAGTTTCACAAGTGCAAGGCCGGTGTTTGAGACTGTTCCACCGGTGCATAGGATAGCTTGGTCGACGTTGACGAGTTTACCGGGGGTGAGGATCGTGTGTATATCACCGCTAATGTTTGCAGGAAAGCTTGGGGCAATATCGAGGCAGATATGCCCGGCGACCATTACGCGTTTATCAGCGAGAGTTTTTAACATGATAGTTCCAAGTTCTAAGTTCTAAGTTTATAGTGTTATATCTTCAAAACGAATCAGCCCTTGAACATTCCGGCAAGCAGTGGCGAGCGGACGATTCGTGTTCCGCGGAAGAACCAGTCGGTGGTCATGTCGGCGCTGCCCTTTGGAGGTACGAGGCCTTTGGCAAATTTTGAATCAACCGGCGGCTTTGCGATAACAAGATCCAGCGGGACGGCGGAATTTTCATTTATAACTGCCAGCTCGGAGTTGTCCGGGTGGATATTGCTCCAGCAGTGGGTGCATGGGCCGAAATCGGCGCGGGCGACATAAAGCTTTTCTCCCTGTTCTAGGACGAGGGGCACGAGGCCGGCGGTTTCGCCTTCGATGGCGGCAGGGATGGTAAACTGGTGGGCGGTTTTTGTGCCGCGATCGAGGGCGGCTTTGAGATACGGGCGCGATGCGTTTACCGGGTGTTCGAGGGCTTTGGGGTCAATGAAGACACAGGCCTTGCTTTTTGCCGAGCTTGTCAGGACAGTGAAATCCTCGAACTTGGCTGGGATCATGTCTATATAGCCCTTTTCCTGCCAGAGGCTATGGAAGGTGCGTGATGGGTCTTCGATCATTACATAGGTCCAATCGGGGTTCCAGCTTGAATTTGGTGCTTCAAAGCCGGCGAGGATGGCTTTTGCGTCGATGGTGCCTGATGGGACGTTTTTGGCCCCGCTGTAAAGCTGGGGGTCGAAGACGAATACGTTATTATGGCCGTGGCGGACGAGGAAGGGGGTTACCAGGCCCTTGTTGCAAACAGCATCATTGATACCGACATAGATGGCCAGTACGGTTTCGGGTATCTGGGGGATCAGATGGGCCAGTTCCATCGAGTTTATGTTTTCCGCTGGAGCGAAATACTGGCCGCAGTTGCGCATAAGAGTGTATGAGGATTCGAGGAAATCACGGTACTGCTGGTCGGTCATACTTGCGCCTGATGGAGCAACGATTTTCCGTGTAAGTGCTGATGCCATAATTCTTACCATAAAAATTTGTAACATTTTAGCCGAGTGGTTGTGTCGCCCCTTACAGGGGCTTTTAAGTTTTTGTGCCGCTTTCCCCAGGCTCACGCCTGGGGCTATTAAGCTGTCGCCCTCTAACGAGGGCTTTTCTACATTTGGCTAAAATGTTACAAAAATTTTAATATCCTGAATCCACTGGCGGTAGTTTATCTTAATGAATATATAAGTCAATTGGCGTTATCTTTTTTTGAACTTTACGCGGCGAAAGTGATACAAAATGAAAACGGCGAGTAGAATCAAGAGGTATGTGGGCCTGAAATGAGCCTGAAGGTAAAAAAGAGGTAAAAGTGGGCCTTGACGAAGGCGGGGGCATGTGGTTATACTTATCGGTCTGTTTAATTTGGATGGTAAGAGTCCTTTAGAAAGGAAGTATCGATGCCCAAGCATAAGACCCATAAGGGTTTGAAAAAACGCGTAAAGCTCACAGCTACAGGCAAGATCAAACGCGGAAAAACGGGTGGAAGCCACCTGTTGAGCAATAAACGCTCTAAATGGCGCCGCAAAATGGGAACTGCGACGACCGTAAAGGGCAGCGCTTTTGTCGAGACGCTCACGCGGGCACTGCTCGGCTAAGCCGGCAACCCAATAACAGTATTGTGCAAAGTAGCACGATACAAGCCCAGCTTCCCGGCTATTATTTTATCAGCTGCCGCAGCGGGCTATTGAAAACACAGACATAGAAAGGAAAGCTGATGCCCAGAGTAAGAAAGGGTGCCGCCACAAGGAAGGCACGCAAGAGAGTTCTTAAGAGTGTAAGCGGGTTTAGAGGCGGGCCGGGTAAGACGTACCGGTTGGCCAAAGAAGCATTGGTAAGGGCGCAGGTAAACGCCAGGATCGACCGGCGGCTGAAGAAACGCGATTTCAGGGGTCTTTGGATCACACGTTTGAGCGCGGCTTGCAAGCTTTGCGGAATCCGTTATAGCGAATTCATCAATGGGCTTAAGAAGGCCAATATCACCATTAATCGTAAGATGCTTAGCGAAGTCGCAATAGCCGATCCGGCAGGATTCGATAAGATAGTGGAATCGGCCAAGGCGGCGCTTTAGGAATTGATTATTGATTAATGATTATTGATTAGTACACGCGACCTGTAGTACGGCGGGAAGTTAATTTAGCTGTTTACTATTTGCGTGTTACGATTTAATATTTGTCCTTTGCTATTACAGCAGAGGACATTTTTTTTATGCTTGAAAAATTTGAACAGACGGCAAAGCAGGCCATCGAGGACCTGGGTAAAGTGCGTGACGGCAGCTCCCTTGAAGAGTGGCGGGTGAAATATCTTAGCCGAAACGGCGAGATAACCGAGCTATTGAGCCAGGTAGGCAAGGTGAGCGCGGAGCTTAGGCCGCAGGCGGGCAAGCTTGCCAATACGATAAAGAAGCAGGTGAGCGAGGCTTTCGATTTGCTTAAGAAAAATCTTGAGCAGACTTCCAAGCCGAAAGCCGCGGCGCTGGCGGATGTTACCGAGCCGGGCCAGCGAGTCAAGATCGGCAAGAGCCATGTGATAACACAGACTGTAAATGAGTTGCTGGAGATATTCGGGCGGATGGGTTTTGGGGTTGCGTACGGGCCGGAGGTGGAAGATGAGTGGCACAATTTCGTGGCGCTCAATATCCCGGCTGAGCACCCGGCGAGAGACCCTGTGGACAATTTCTACATCGATGAATCGCGGCTGCTGCGAAGTCAGACTTCGACTATACAGATACGGACAATGGCAAATCAAAAGCCTCCGATACGAGTCGTTGCGCCGGGGCGGGTGTACAGGCCCGATACAGTAGACGCGACGCATATGTTCATGTTTCACCAGATCGAGGCGCTTGTTGTTGACGAGGGCGTGAGCATGGTGGATATGAAATCGACGATCAACCAGTTTATTCACGCATTTTTCGGCAAGGATATGCAGTGGCGATTCAGGCCTAGCTTTTTCCCGTTCACTGAACCCAGCGCGGAAGTTGATCTGCTGTGGGTGGATAAGGAAGGCAACAGCAGGTGGATCGAAGTGGGCGGCTGCGGGATGGTGGATCCGAATGTTTTTGACGCGGTGGGTATCGACTGCGAAAAATATACCGGATGGGCGTTTGGGTTTGGAATCGAGCGACTGGCGATGCGAAAGTACGGGATCATGGATATAAGGCTGTTGTTCGAGAACGACTTAAGATTCCTTGAACAGTTTTAAACGGCTGCCAAGTATCATTTGTTCCTGGGAACGCCTTCGTCAACGATGGCGTTGAGGATCTTGGCGGCATCACTGTCGACAAGGGCAAAAATTATATCGGCCTCTTCAAGCGTGGTCGAACCTTTGGGCACGAGGTAGATATTATCGCGGTTTATCAGCACTATCAGAACATCTTCGGGCAGGGACAAATCTTTTAATTGTTTGCCGATGACATTGGAGCCTTTTGGGACGAGGATATCGAGGAGGTCAGCTTTCATTGTTTCAGTGCGTTCAAACTGGATGGGCGGCTGGGTCTTGGGCTGAATGGGCAAGTCCAGTTTGAGCAGGCGGGCTAGGTATGGGATGGTGGGGCCCTGGATGAGTGTGGAAGTGAGTACGACGAAAAAGACGATGTCAAAAATGATATTTGCGCGTGGAACGTGGGCTATAAGGGGAAAGGTGGCCAGTACGATCGGGACAGCGCCGCGTAGGCCGACCCATGACACGAGGGTTTTTTCCGACAGTGAGAATCTGCTGCGAGCGAAAAGAGCAAAGACACTTAGGGGCCTGGCAATAAAGATCAGGGCCAATGCGATAGCAATTGCGGCGAACATTATGGAGGGCAGTTGCGATGGGAAGACCAGAAGGCCCAGCGTGAGGAACATTGTTATCTGCATGAGCCAGGCGAGGCCCTCGTGGAAGCTTATGAGATTTCTTTTGTGGATGAAATCGGCTTTGCCCAGGTAGAGCCCCATAACGTAAACGGCGAGAAAGCCGCTAGATCCGAGGTATGATGTGAGGGCGTATGTCAAGGCGACGGCGGCCATGGTGAGGACGGGGTATAAGCCGTCGTAGTCGAATTTTATCTTCCTGATGAGATAGAGCAGTGCTTTGCCGGCGAGAAAGCCGAAAATTAATCCAAAAACCATCTGGCGGAGGAAAACCATAGCGAAATCGAAGACGGTAGTCTCCTTGCCTGCGACCACAGCGGTCATAACAATAGTGAGGAAGATGGCCATCGGGTCGTTGGAGCCGGATTCGAATTCGAGGAGCGATTTTGTGGAAGGTCTCAGGCTCACGTTCCGCGATCGCAGGACGGCAAAGACCGCGGCTGCATCTGTGGACGAGACTATGGCGCCAAGCAGCAGTGCCTGTTTGAATGTGAGATCGGTAAGCCGGTGTGCGACAATCCCCACGATCAACGCTGTGAGCAATACGCCCAGGGTCGATAAAATCAGGCCGGGGCGAAGGATCGGTTTTATATCATTCCAGCGGGTATCAAAGCCGCCGCCGAAAATTATGAAGATCAATGCGATAACGCCAATAACCTGGGCAAGCCATGGGTTATCGAAGTATATACCACCCGGGCCGTCGGAGCCGGCGAGCATGCCCAGTGCGAGAAATGCAAGCAGGGCAGGGATGCCGAATCTGCCCGAGACGTTAGTTGCCAGGAGGCTAAGGAGCAAGAGCCCCGAAGCGACGATTATTATAAGTTCAATAGAGATATTGTGTCCCAAAACCATTTCGGCCAAACCCCATCACGGTGTAATAACCGCATCTTACTCGCAATGGTTAAGAATGCAAGTTTTATCAAAGCTATTGATGCTGTGATTTCATCCAGTTTGGGCCTTCCAAGGCGCGGGCTGTGAGCATTGATGCTACAGTGTCGCCGGAGGAGTTAACCATTGTGCCGGGGGGATCGACAAGTTGGCCGACCATTGAGATAAGCGGCAGTGCCTGGGGTGGGAAGCCGTAAAGGGTTACGATCATGAGTTCACCGAGGAAGCCTCCGCCGGGGATGCCGGACATTACGATGCCAGCGAGGATCGCAGCGCCGACCGCTGTGATGGCGGCGATGCCTGAAAAATCCATTCCGAAGAGGCCGAAAAGCAATGCTATCTTAAGTACAGCGGCAAGGCATGAGCCATCCATGTGGATGGTCGCGCCGATGGGGATTACGACTTCGCGAATGTCCTCTGGTACGCCGATGCGGCGGGCGGATTCGAGATTAGTGGGTACTGCGGCAATCGATGAGCCGGTTGCCCATGCGGTAAGAGCTGCGGGGATAATGTTTTTCCAGAATGAAACAACGCCGCGCTTGCCGGCGGCAATGAAGGCGTAGAGAGTAAAGCCGATAAAGAAGTAGGCAAGGGCGACGGGGTAGTAGATCGCGACGGTTCTAAAGTATGAACCGAGAAGCTGGGGGCCGAAGACGCCGACGAGATACGCGAAATAGGCACCAAGGCCGATGGGGGCGTAGCGCATGATTATGCCCATAAGGCGGGTCATGACGAGGTTGCCGGCTGAGAGGAAATCAATAAAAGGTTTGGCTTTTTGGCGCACCTGCGAAGCGGCTAGGCCGGTGAGTATGGAAAAAAGGATAAGCGCGAGCATATTTCGTTTTGAAATAAGCAGGGGGAAATCCTCGACGGTAAAAGCGCCAACTATCTGTGAGGCGAGTGAGCCTTTCGAGGTATCTGGCGCTGCGGGGAGGTCTATTTTGACGCCTTGAGCGGGCGGGACAAGCTGAACTACAAATGCCATAAGAGAAGCTGAGATAATGGCGGTGATAAGAAATATCGTTATCATCGCGGCGAGTATTTTGCCGAGTCGTTTGCCGTCGGACATTGAGGCGACGGCGCTGGAAAGTGAAAAGAAGACCATTGGTACGACAATCGTAAAGAGCAGGTTTAGAAAGATGTCGCCGAGAGGTTTGAGTACCGCGGCCTTTTCCTTTAGTACAAGGCCGATAACCGAGCCGGCAATAATTGAGCATATTAGCACGATAGTAAAGCCGTAGCTCTTCAACATCCGTATCATTGATGCCCTCCTTGGCAAAATGCTATTTTAGGGTTTTTCTAACATGCCGCCAGTGCCAGGGTTCAAAAGTTATGCCCGTATTTGAATCCGGTGGATATGAAAGCTGGAAGTTATAACGAGCGGCATTGGTTTTGAGCCAAGCGTATTCCGGCAGGGCGGCGAATTTGGCAGCGGGGCTGTTGCAGTTTATTCCGTCTTCATTGATGAAATCCACAGCCTGCATTGTGGGGCAGCCGTGTTCGCTATAGCCGGGAAGGGCGATCCATCGGGCGGTTTCTTTTATGTTGTAGCTTCGGCGTTTAACTCCGGCTGTAAAAAGATAAAGCTGATACGCAGGGGAGCGATAGCCGGATTCAACGTAAAGCGTTTTGCCGATCTGCTTGTGCATTGTCTCGAGCATGGCGGAAAGATCGGTGCTGGCGTCTTTTGGGAGGTACAGTGTTGTAAGCCAGTGGTCTTTGCCGGAGATAATGACCTTACGCGAGGGCATTTTGACAAGATCATTGGGTTCTGGGCCGCAGTTCATGGCCGGTGTTTTAATTGATAGCTGGGCGGGATCAAGACTGCGGATCGAATCGAGCAGTGCCCGCTGATCGGTTGAAAGTGGGGCATATAACTGTGAAAAGGTCAGGGTAACGGCTCGGTTATCAGTTCGGGCGTTTCGGATTAGGATATCGAGTTTGGCAAGTGCGGAGGACAGAGTTTTTCTGTCATGCGAAGAAAGGGAGTTTACATAAATAGCCCATGATGGGGTTGTGGAAAGCAATAAGACTAAAAGCAGCAGACGCACAGAAAGCCTCGTCTCAAAAAGTCTAAAAAAAAGCCCGGCACCTGGCCGGGCTTGGGTTCATGCAGAAAAACGCTTTAGACAACCTGTACCTTGCGGCCAACCCTTCTTTTGCGGTTGATGGTTGCGCGGCCTTTTTTGGTGCTCATACGGACGAGAAAACCGGATTTCCTGGCTTTCTTTATCTTACTAATACGATGGTTCTGCACAGTTTATCTCCTGCAAGTACAAATTCTCTAAAATCAGCAAAACGAGCATTATATGGCTCGGGGCGGGTTTGGCAAGCTTTATTTTTATAAAAAGGATAATCCTGACGATAATGAATCTCAACTCGTCGCCGATGACCCGCTGGTAATTAGGTCTAATGCCCATTGTCGCCATTTTTGGGGGCCATTGGCGGTATAATATTCCATGGAATCGTCGTCGACAAGCCTGCCCAGCACAGTTTTACGTTCGTCAGGGTCGGTTACGTCCTCAAGTATTTTGACCCGCATGTCCTCAAGTTCTCCAAGGAACTTGCCATGAGCCTCGGTTATCAGCAATTCGAGCTTTTTGCGGATGTGGCCTGCGTATGCGGGGCAGTAGCCCTGAGTGCCGATGGCAATCCATAAATCGCCGCGATGGATGACGGCAGGGGCGAAGAAGTCGCACAGTTCAGGGTCGTCGACGACATTGCAGAGGATATTGCGTTGTTGGCAGTCGCGATAGACCTGTTTGTTTACTTCGCGGTTATTAGTTGCGGCGATGGCCAGCGTAGTTTCGGCGAGATATTGTGATGAATAGGGGCCTTTTACGAGTTCGAGGTTCTTATCCTGCTGGGCCAGCAGGTCAAGGGCAGGGTCGAAATGCTCGGCCACCACCGCGACGCGGGCACCTGCATCAAGTAGTTTTTTGGCCTTGCGGACTGCGACCTGGCCGGCGCCGACGACAACGGCTCTTCGGCCTGATAGTTCCAGGAAGATCGGGTATTTCATAAAACCCCCTTTGTTTTAGGAAAATTCCAAATTCACGTTTAAGCTACGAATCAAAAATATTTTATAGCAGGCAGGAAAGGATTTCTATGAAAATATATAGTTAAAAAAAGACCGGTCATTTC
>MHYB01000099.1:18630-18856 GCA_001824635.1 Planctomycetes bacterium GWF2_50_10 | reverse complement strand
TGAACAGTGTTATTAGCACCCAATACTTGTGAAGTTGTATCTGTTGGCTTGTTAAACTGGTTACTGTTACGATATTCATTCCATAAATCTCCATAAACCGTTGAGTTCGGATTTTGGAGCTTATTTTCATATGCTTTATTTACCAATGAATCTATATTTTTATTCAAGTAATCTTTATATTGTCCCGTGGTATCCATTTCTGAAAATGTTTGTTCGATTTGCTGTT
>MHYB01000099.1:17803-18569 GCA_001824635.1 Planctomycetes bacterium GWF2_50_10 | reverse complement strand
CTATTTATTTTTACCTCCCCCAAAGCACTCATTTCGTTCCAGTTTTTTTCCAAAACGGAACGCTAAACGCTATTCCTGAACCCTATTTTACCCCCTGGACCCCCCCAAAAATTTCACTTTGAGTCTCGTTTTTTCAGATGAATCTGGATAACCAGTATGTCAGCCGGCGTTATACCCCCGATACGCGACGCCTGCCCAAGCGTAGCGGGTCGAAATAACGACAGCTTTTCCATGGCCTCCGCCCGCAGATGCGCAACTCTAGCATAATCAAGGTCTTGCGGTAGCATCTTGTGTTCTAACGTATGGAATTTTTCGACCAGTTGCCTCTCTTTGCGCTGGTAACCCTCGTATTTGGCCTCTATTACCCCCGCCTCGATCACATCCGCCGAAAAACCAAGCTGTTTCACCGCGTCATTTTCGTAAAGTGAGTCCGCTGCTGGACTTAACGGGTTCTTAAGGTGCTGCCAAAGCGATTGGCCGTCGGTTTTCGACTGTTTCAAAAAATTAATGAATGCATCAATATCATCAACTTTAGTCCGAAACCTCTCCCACCTGTCATCACCCACAAGCCCCACCAACCGCCCAACTTGCGTCAGCCTGCGGTCAGCGTTATCGCTTCGTAACGTGAGGCGGTATTCCGCGCGGGATGTGAACATGCGGTAAGGTTCGTCTATTTCTTTGGTGAGCAGGTCGTCTATGAGCACGCCGATATAGGCCTGGTCGCGAGTTAAGACAAGCGGATCGCGGTTCTGGAGCTTGAGAACGG
>MHYB01000099.1:5941-17775 GCA_001824635.1 Planctomycetes bacterium GWF2_50_10 | reverse complement strand
AGCGGCTTCTTCATAGCCGCTTGTACCATTGATCTGCCCCGCGCAGAATAGGCCGGATATGGTTTTTGTCTCGAGATTGCACTTTAGCTGGACAGGCGGGACGTAGTCATATTCAATAGCATAGGCATAGTGGATTATCCGGGAGTTTTCGGTACCGGGAATGAGCTTTAGCATCTGCTCCTGTATGTCACGCGGGTAAGAGGTGCTAAGGCCGTTGCAGTAGATAGAGGTTACAGCCTGGTCTTCGGGTTCAAGGAATAACTGGTGCCGGGCCTTATCCGCAAAGCGCAGTATCTTGCTTTCGATACTTGGGCAGTACCGCGGCCCAGCGGATTTTATCTGGCCGGTGTAGAGCGGCGCCCGGTCTAGATTGGTTCGAAGCAGCTCGTGGAGCTGGTGGTTTGTGTAAGTGATCCAGCAGGGAATATCGGGGCGGTCGAGACGATTATTAAGGAATGAAAAGGGCACCGCGTCGGGGTCGCCCATTTGACGCTCGCATTTATCAAAATCGATGGTTGAGCCATCCAGCCGGACGGGTGTGCCGGTTTTAAGCCGCCCCAGTTTCAAACCGAGCCTTTCGAGACTTTTTGAAAGTTCATTGCTTGCCGGTTCATCGAGTCGGCCGCCTGGGAATTGCTCTGGGCCGATATGCATCAGGCCGCGAAGGAATGTACCGGTCGTGATAATGACCGCACGAGCTTTGAGTATTGAACCGTCAGTGCAACCCACGCCTGTAACGGCGGAGTTTTCGGTTAATATCTCAGCGGCGGTATTCTGGATTATTTTTAGGTTGGGGGTGGATAAGAGCTTTTGTTTCATCCATTCCTGGTACTGGTATTTATCCGCCTGCGCGCGGGGGGACTGGACGGCAGGGCCTTTTGAGCGGTTTAGCATGCGAAACTGGATGCCGCACGCATCGGTAGCCAGGCCCATCAGGCCGCCCAAAGCATCAACTTCACGGGCGATTTGCCCCTTGGCCAGCCCCCCGATAGCGGGGTTGCAGCTCATTTTGCCGATGGTTTCGATATCCATCGTGAGCAGGCAAGTCGCCGCGCCGAGCCTTGCCCCGGCGTGGGCGGCCTCGATGCCGGCATGGCCTGAGCCGATCACTATTATGTCAAACTGGGCGATCATATACTGCTTTAGTCCACTTTGGGTAAAAAGTTCAAATTTACTTGTGAGTGATTGCGACGGCGGAGGCGATGGCGAAATCGGCGGCGTGAGTTATTGAGACGCTTACGGCTGTAATGCCCATTCGGGTGGCGTGTTCTTTTACCTCGCCGCACAGGGTTACCTGGGGCTGGCCGAGGTCGTTGTTTATTACTTCGATGTCGGTCCAGGCGATCTTGCCGCGCCAGCCGGTGCCGATTAGTTTGAGAATCGCTTCTTTTGCGGCGAATCTGCCGGAGAGTTTTTCGACCATGTTCTTTTTATGCGAGCGGGCGTAGGCCTGTTCGGCTGGCGTGAAGACCCGGTCGAGGAAGCGCTGGCCGTGGTCGTCGAGCATCTTGGCTATCCGCGGGCAATCAACAAGATCTATGCCGTGGGCGATAATTTCCATGCTAGCCTTCGATCTGGTTGAAGGATTTTTCTATGCAGTGTTCGACGAAGGTGGCCTGGTCGCCGATGTCGGCCTGCGTCTGGAGCTTTTTGGTCAGCGCGTCAATGGCGTCCCGGCGGCGCTGGAATTTGAGGCTGGTTTCGACCTTGTGCTGGACGGCGTCAAACGGCTCATAGACGGCTTCTCGTCTGCTTTCGAGTTTCATGATGAAGATATGGTCATCCGCTTCTATGGGGCCGGCGATCTGGCCGGACTGGAGTTTGGCGGCTTCGGTTTCGAGGATGTCATAGGGCTTGGCAAGCGAACCGCTGGAAACGGGACTCCAGAGACCGCCAAGTTCGGCGCGGGTTTTTTCCTGTGAGTATTTTTTGGCCATTAAGCCAAAATCCCCGCCGCTATTGAGTTGGGCAACGATATCCTTTGCCAGCAGTCGGGCGGATTCAAGCCGGGAGAGATTTGGGTCTGTTGGCGTGGTTTTTAGCGGCTGGATATCTATGAGCCGGAACTGGATCGCACCGGGGCTGAAGAACTGCTGGTCTTTGATCTTTTCATAGTGGTTGCGCATATCAGAGTAGGTGATGGGGCGTTTATCTTTGAATTCCTCGTGGAGGTAGCCCTGAACGAGGAGGATGCGTTTTTGATAATCGCGGAAGGTTTTCCAGTTCATGCCCATCTTTTGTATGGCCTGTTCGGCCTGGGCATAGTTCCCGTCGAATCCGGCGACGAACTGGCGTATCTCGTTATCGGCGGCCTTGTCGAGCTGTTCATCGATGCCTTCGCGGGCTTCCTTTTTGGCTTTCTGGTATAGCACGATGTTCGAGACGCGGTTATCCAGTGCCTGTTCGATGACTGGCCTTGCCTTGCGACGATAATCAAGATAATCGCCCTTTTCGGCCAGGGGTTTGAGGTCCTCCATGAGCGGGGTGATGACTTCATCTATGGTTATGAGTTCACCGTTAACGGGCAAAACGATGCCGCCTGAGACTGTGGGGCGACTTGTTATCTTTTTGGGTTCTGGGCCTTGAGGGATGGCATCCTTGTTTATGCCGCGCATGGAATCCCACCAGCCGCAGCCGCTAAATGTGGCAAAGGCGAATAAGGCGATCAGTAACAATATTTTAGCTTGCATGTAATTGCTCCATAACGGTTTAAAACAGACGCCTAAAGTACCGGCGGAGGGGTTAAATTGCAAGGGCAAAGGGCAGTACTCATTTGAGCAGCTTGCGTAAGAGGGCTGTGAGAGTTTTGGGTACGAAATAGTTCTTTTCGAGTCGTATGTAGACGGTTTTGGGGTCAGGGATTCGGATTACTCCGGGGGCCCTGGCGAAGAGGCTGGTTATTTTGTCGGGTTTTTCGAAGGTGAAGATGAGGTCGTCGCCCTGGGCGAGGATTGTTTTAATGTTATTTTTGGCGGCCTTGATGCGAAGGTCGGCGGCGTCGATCATCAGGCTCACATCCGCGGGGACGGGGCCAAATAGGTCGGCGAGGTCCTTTTCGATGCGGGCGAGGTCTTTATCGCCGCGGGCGGTGGCTATCTGGCGATAGATGTCCATGCGCTGGCGGTCGGAGGGGATGTAGGATTTGGGGATAAAGGTGGCAAAGCCAAGGTCGATGACGGCGGTGGGCGGTTCGTAAATCGGTTCGTTCCGCAGGCGGGCGACGGCGTCGGAGAGCAGCTTGCAGTACATTTCATAGCCGACGGCGTGGATATGGCCGGATTGTTCGGGGCCGAGAATGTTGCCTGCGCCGCGGATTTCGAGGTCGCGAAGTGCGATGCGGAAACCTGCGCCGAGTTCGGAGTATTCTTCGATGGCCTTGAGGCGTTTTGCGGCGATGGGGCTTATTGGCCGGTCGGGCGGCAGGAGCAGGTAAGCAAATGCGCGGTGCTTGTACCTGCCGACTCGGCCGCGGAGTTGATGGAGTTCGGCGAGGCCGAAACGGTCGGCGTTGTGGATAAAGATCGTGTTTGCGTTTGGTATATCGAGGCCTGATTCGATAATGGTAGTGCATACGAGCACATCGACTCTGCCGAGGACGAATTCGAGCATGGCTTTTTCAAGCTCGGATTTTGTCATCTGGCCGTGCGCGACGGAGACGCGGGCATCGGGGACTATGGAACGGACTTCATCAGCCATTTTGAAAATGCTGTGGACGCGGTTATGCAGGAAAAAGACCTGGCCGTTGCGGTTGAGTTCGCGGAGGATGGCGCGTTTGACAAGTTCCTGGTCATAGCGGGTTAATGTTGTGGTTATCGCGCGGCGGTCGAGCGGGGGGGTTTCGAGAGAGCTTATATCGCGGAGGCCCAGCAGCGACATGTGAAGTGTGCGGGGTATGGGCGTTGCCGTCATTGTGAGAACGTCGACGTTAGCGCGGAATTTTTTGAGCTTTTCCTTGTGCTCGACACCGAAACGCTGCTCTTCATCTATTATGACGAGGCCGAGGTCTTTGAAGCCGATGTCGTCGCTAAGGATGCGGTGGGTGCCGATGACGATATCTACTTTGCCGAGCTTAGTGCGGGCGACAACTTCGCGAGCCTGCGATGGAGTTCGAAAGCGGTTGAGGACTTCTATCGTGCACGGGAAATCGGCGAAGCGTTCGGCGAACGTGCGGCCGTGCTGGACGCAAAGGACGGTTGTTGGTACGAGAACGGCGACTTGTTTGCCATTTTCGACCGCTTTGAATGCGGCACGCATGGCCAGTTCTGTTTTGCCGTAGCCGACATCGCCGCAGAGGAGGCGATCCATGGGCATGTTCTTTTGCATATCGGCTTTGATCTGGTCGACGGCCTTGAGCTGGTCGGGGGTTTCCTGGTAGGGGAAGAGTTCTTCAAATTCCTTTTGCCATGCGGTGTCGGGTTCATAAGCTATCCCGCCCATTGCGCGGCGGCGTGCGCCAAGCTCAATAAGTTCGCTGGCGAGATCCTGGACAGCCTGGAAAGCCTTTTCTTTCTGATGGAGCCATTTTTTGGAGCCGATGGTGCTTAGCTGCGGGCGTTTTTGCATCGTTCCGACGTACTTTTGTACGAGAGCGATGTTCTGGACGGGTACATGGACGATGGTTTTGCTTGCGTATTCGAGCGTCAGATATTCGGAGAATTTGCCTTCCTTTTCGAGCGTGCGGATGCCTCGGAATTTTCCGATGCCGTGCGAGACGTGGACGACGTAGTCGCCGGGTTCGAGATCGAGAAAAGATTCAAGCGGGCTTGCGGCGCGGACTGAGCGGATTCGGCGGCGGACGGCGAACTGGCCGAATATCTCGTGATGGCTGATGACTATGGTGTTAAGCGATTCGACTATGAAACCCTGGTGGATGAAGCCGATGGGCATCTCGATCGCGGCGGGGATCGGGCCGGATTCCTTGAGTATTTCGGTGAGGCGCTGGTGCTCGGCGATGCTGTCGCAATAAAGGATCACCTTTTTGCCCTGGCTGGCCTGTGTCAGGAGTTCATTGATGGCGTTTCGGCTGCCGGCGACAAGTGGGGTGGAGGTTTGCTCGAACTGCTGGACGGATCGGATATCAATTTTTGTGAAATCGTCCTTCGTGGCGGAGAAGCGATATGCCTCAAGCTGGGTAAAAGCTGCGCAGGCTTTTGAGATAGCTTCCCAGGAATACAGGCCGATAGGGTTAGACACTCGCTGGAGGAAAACGCGGGCGACTTCCTGAATTTCGGCTGGTTCTTCAAAGATTATGATTGTGTCGGGCGGCAAAAGGTTTATGAGCAGGTCGGTTTCGCCGGTGGTGCGGGGAAGGGAGGGGGGAATTATGGCGACGGATTCGATATTATGGCTTGACCGCTGCGTGTCGAGGTCGATGGTGCGGATGCTTTCGATCTCATCTCCGAAGAATTCGATCCTTATGGGCTGTGAGGATGGGCCTGCCGCGGCGATATCGTGTCCGGCGAGGGGGGCGTAGATGTCGATTATGCCGCCGCGATGGGCGAACTGGCCAGGCATATCGACGCGGTCGACGCGTTCAAATTCGTTTTCAACGAGCCAATTAAGCAGTTTTTCAGTGTTTATAGTGGCTGAGACCTGCAGGTCAAAGCAGTTGGCTGCGAGGCTGGACGGTTTTGGGATCGGCTGGCACAATGACTGAATAGATGCGGCTATGATCCGGTCGGAGGCTGGCTGGGGTGCACAGAGCTGGAGGACGAGTTTGAGGCGTTCGCCGCCGATCTCGTCGGTTGCGTCGGAAAATTCTGGTTCTGCCTCCCAGGCGGGAAAGACCTGGACGGGTTTTTGTGAAAATGTGTGGAGGTCATCGGAGGCCAAGTCGGCATCATCTATATGCGGGCAGACGTACAGAATCGGCCTTTTTAGCTTTTTAGAGACGGTTGCGGCCAGAAGGCGCGCAAAGGATCCCCAGTTCCCCTCAATTTTTACCGGCCCATCTTGGGGGGAGGCGGCTTTGAGACGGGAAATTACGCCTGCAACAACCTTGTCTTTAGAAAGGTCCATCAATAACTTTGCCGAAGAGCATTGTAAAATTTAATACTCACGGCATACGCTATTTGAACATGCTTTGTTGGGTGCGTCAATATATAGGATAGGAATGGAGAATAGCTATCAGACATAGCATACCTATAGTTTACTCGTGACGCAGTGCCTCGATAGGGTCAAGCCGCGCTGCTTTGCGAGCTGGAAAATAACCGAATATCACCCCAACTGCGGCGGAAAACAAAAATGAAACCAAAACAATAGTTGGATTAAACACAAAAGGTACCTGGAGAACATTTTTGAGGCCCATACATGCCAACAAACCTAATAAAATACCAAGCAGGCCGCCTGTAGATGACAATGCCACTGCCTCCACCAGAAATTGCATCAATACTTCACGTTCAAGAGCACCTATGGCAAGTCGAATGCCAATTTCTCGAGTTCGTTCAGTAACTGATACCAGCATTATATTCATGATTCCGATGCCTCCGACAATAAGGCTCACTGCCGCTACAGCACCAAGCAAGGCGGTAAGCACCTGTGTGGTTCCTGTCAGCATTTTTGTGATTTCTTTCATATCCATAACATTAAAATTATCATCCTCATTTGGAGCCAGATGACGCCGCTGACGCATCAGATGCGCGATATCACTCTGAACTTTTTCTGTGGAAATTCCATCCGCCACGGAGACCTGAATCAGGCTGATATCCTGATTGCCTGAAATACGTCGCTCAAACGCACGCAAAGGAATCAGCACCAGATCATCCTGATCTTGTCCCATTGTGCTCTGGCCTTTGGTCTCCAATAAGCCGATTACCTCGAAAGAGAGCTTTGCCAAACGGATTCTTTTTCCTAAAGGGTCTTGCCCGCCAAACAGCTTGCTGCGAATCGTATTTCCGATAACACATACAGCCGCACCGGCACGCAATTCACTGTCACTGAACTGACGACCGGACTGCATGGGCCACATCCTTATTTTGAAATATTGATTATTGGTACCGGTAATTGTTGTTGACCAGTTTTCATTGCCGACGACTGCCGTTGCCGCCTTGCTGGAAGCCGGAGCAATGGCGGCGATTGAACTGACATCTCTGCTGATCGCTTCAACATCGGCCAGCTTAAAAAGCGGAGCAGTACTTGCCTGACCGGGACCAAGCCTTTTGCCCGGACTGACCATTAATAAGTTGCTGCCCAGACTTGCGATTTGCTGTGTTACTTGAACGGTAGCGCCATTGCCCAGTGTCACCATTGTAATGACAGATGCTACACCGATCACGATGCCAAGAATTGTTAAGAATGAACGTAATATATGGCGTCTGATTTCACGCAGTGCCAGTATGAATGTGTCCCACAGCATTATTGTTTCCTTCCATTTTGCTTATCCGACTCGATCAAGCCGTCCCGAAAATGAATAACACGTTTTGCGTATTTTGCCATATCAGGCTCATGGGTTACCATTATGATGGCGATACCATCATTGTTAAGCTGTGTCAACAACTCCATTATTTCATGACTGCGCACTGTGTCCAGATTGCCGGTCGGCTCGTCGGCTAACAGTACCGCAGGCTCGGTGACAATAGCACGGGCAATCGCAACACGCTGCTGCTGTCCTCCTGATAACTCACCAGGCGTATGTGTTTCCCATCCGCCAAGACCCACGGATTGAAGAGCTTGACAAGCGAGCAGTTGCCGTTCTTTGATATGGACGCCTCGATAGATTAACGGCAGTTCGACATTTTCTAATGCCGAAGTGCGGCTTAGAAGATTGTACCCCTGGAAAACAAAACCGAGATAATGGCGACGCAACTGTGTTCGCTGACTTCGGCTGAGCTTTTCAACAGCAATGTCTTTGAATGAATAACTTCCCTCGCTTGGCGTATCCAGACAACCGAGTATGTTGAGACAGGTAGATTTTCCTGAGCCGCTTGGTCCCATTATCGCGACGAAATCGCCTTCTTCAATGTCCAAATTAATGCCGCGCAAGGCCTCCATAGCAGCCTGGCCGCTGCCGTATATCTTTTTGACACTCTGCAATTTTATAAGCAATTGATTTTCCTGCTGGTCGGTTGCGATCATGATCATTTGCCCTCACTAACACGCTCAATGATCAATGGCATTGCTTCTGTAATATCACCGCTGAGCACCTCGGTGACGACGCCGTTTTCGACACCTGTGGTGATCGAAACTGCAACTGGCTGCCTCTCTTTCAAGGCCCAGACCTGTTTCTGATTTTTCTTGTCGTTTGTATTTTCGCGTTTTTTTGGCTCAGAGCCAGGCGGGCGGGGCAGCAAAGCTCCGACTAAGCCGCGTGAAGACTTGCTTTGGGATTCGGTCGGCATTGTAAAACGCAAGGCAGGGTTTGGTATCAGCATCGCATTTTGAACTTTTTGCACCACAATGTCGGCCGTAGCGGTCATACCCGGCCGCAGTGACAAATCAGAATTATCGACTTTTAAAACTGTTTCGTACGTTACCACACCGTCAACAGTTTTAGAGCCATAACGTGTCTGAATGATTTGTGCTTTAAATTCGCGATTCGGATACGCATCCACGCTGAAGGTGGCTTCCTGACCTTCTTTTACCTGACCGATATCGGCCTCATCGACATCCACATGTAACTCCATCTGAGTCAAATCTTCCGCCAACGTGAACAGCACCGGAGTTGTAAAAGATGCAGCTACGGTTTGACCGGGTTCTATGCTGCGGGTCAGAACAATTCCGTTAATAGGAGAGTAAATAACGGCCTTTGATAGATCGGTCTGGTAAGCGTCAAGAGAAGCTTGGGCCTGTGCTTGGGCGGCTATAGCACTGGATTCATCGGCCTTAGCCCTTTCAAACGCCGCCTGTGCCGCATCAAACTCGCTCTTCGATGGTACTTTGTTATTACTCAACTTACGAACATGTTCATACTTTTCAAGTTTACTGCGGGTTTCACTTACGGTAGCCTTAGCCTGCAATATCCTAGCTTTAGCAGAATCGAGCGCCGCTTTGGATTGTGTTACCTGAGCTTCATATCTGGTGGGATCAATGGTCGCCAATACCTGACCGATTTTAACTTTGTCATTATAATTAACTTCGACACTTTTGAGAATGCCTGATAACTCGCTGCCGACATCAACCGTCTTAGTTGGTTTGACGGTACCGGTGGCGGTTACGATAACGGTAATATCTCCTCGACTGGCGTTTTGAGTTTTACATTGTACAGAATCAGACTTTGTTAACTTCGCCCAAAATATAATACCTGCTGTAATGACTGCCATCGATATGGCCGCAACTATCCATCGCCTGGGATGATCTGGTTTCTTAAAAAGTTTCATGGTTTTTATGTTGCCGGCACTACAAGTATCAAGACTACTATCAGCTTTCATATTACTTCTCCTGATTTAATTTTTGTGTTTGATTGTACTGTGCGGCAAGTGCAAAGGAATTCCATCCTCCGCCCAGTGCCTTATAGAGCCGCACAAGGTTCAAGATCACCGTTCCATTGCTTTGGGCCAGTTGATTTTGAAATGATAACTGGGACCGCTGTGCATCCAGAACACTACTGAAATCGACAAGACCTGCCCTGAAATCGTACTCGGCAAATGTCGCGGCGGCCTGAGCGGCCTGTGCTGCCTGTTGCAGCGTATCTGCCCGTTCCTGCTCATCGGCGTATGCGACAAGTGCATTTTCAACTTCTTCCAGCGCGATCAGAACGGTGGTTTCGTATATGGCCAAGGCTTGTTCTTGAATCGCCGTTTGCACCTTTATATTTTGCCGAATGGCTCCACCCTGAAATAGTGCCCAGTTGACCCCGGGGCCGCCGCTCCAGCTATAGCCGTCACGAGAGCCAAGATTATGTGTGAATGTATGTGCTGACATCGCCTCCACCCCGATAGAGCCGGTTAATGAGAATGATGGGTAGAGTTCCGCAGTAGCCACTCCTATCCGAGCGGTCTGGGCGGCAAGTTCCCGTTCAGCCTGACGTATATCAGGACGGCGTCGCAGTATGTCGGCAGGGATGCCGACCGCTATCTTATGGGGAACACAAGGGAGAGGTTCCGTTACGGTCGGTTTTGCAGACAGTTCCTTGTGGATATTTCCAGGCTGGTCGCCAAGAAGTACTGCAATACGGTTCATTGCCTTTTCCAGACTGGTGTGTAAGGACGGTATTTCAGAACGAGTGCTTTCAAGATTGTATTTTGCCTGCTCCGCGGAAAGCGCGTCCGTTAAACCCGACTCTTGACCCCACAGGGTCAATTGATACGTCTCCTGCTGAGTAGCTAAATTTTTATTAACCACGTCAAGCCGATTCTGGAGTGTGCGTATTTCCACATAATTTAATGCCACTTCCGAAACTAAGGTAACAAGGACATCATGCAAATTTTCCTGACCGGCCTCTAAATCTCCCTGCGCAGCTTCAATAGAACGTCGAATGCCGCCGAAAATATCGATTTCCCAGCTCGAATCAAAACCGGAAGAATAGAGATTGTTCGTTTTACCGGTGCCGCTGTTTTCACTGCTGTGAGCCCATGTCTCAGAGCCGGAATAGTTGAGAGTAGGAAACATCGCCGATTCGGCAATGCCCCTGCGGGCTCGTTCCTCACGAACACGCGCCTGTGCCTGCTTGACATCGAGGTTGCCTGCCACGGCCCTTTGAATGAGGCTCGATAGCTCCGCGTCGTTAAATGTCGTCCACCATGCCGCAAGAGCGTTGGGATCTATCTCTGATCCGATCAGTCCTCCTTTAAGCGGTTCCTGCCATTGTTGCGAGACGGCCGTTTTAGGGGCTGCATAATTTGGGCCTACTGGCGCACAGCCATTAAGCAGCAGGCATAACATGAACAAAAATATGGCGGTTATCCTAAAAGCTGAAATTAACTTTCCAAATATACTGCATGTAAACTTCATAATGCACACCTGAGTTTAGTTATGATCTTTTACTTGTTTTTTTGTGTTCTTTTGATTTCATTGCGAATACCATTCATTCCGACCAGGCAGAAATGGGTAATGTGATCTGCCAATTCCTCAATATCAAAATGCAGTGCCATATCTTTTGGCGGAGGCAATGCATGCTCAGATTTTTTATGCCGTAAGTGCAGCATTGGACCAAAACATTGGCCCATGATACTCATATGGCAGAATCGTATTTGCTTTTCGCTTGCTCCAGCCCCAAGCAGTTCAGCAAGAAGTGATTTGAAATCCTGCTCTATGCGTGCTATGACCTTTTCCATTGTTTTAGTTAAGAGGCCGGTCGGATTGGCCATTTCTTTGTGTATCATTTCAAAATCGTGCGATGCGGGGTCAGCAATACGCTGCATAAACGAAAGAATTCTGCCTCGCAGTCTTTCTTCAATACTCGCCGTTGGCAAAACCCCGCCATCCGGCGGATACGCCTTAATGGACTTTTCAAATGAATATTTCCATGCTTCTATATAGAGATTTTCCTTGCTGCCAAAGTGATAGTTCACAGAAGCGTTATTGCAATTGGCTTTTTCGCAGATATCTGCATTCGTGGCCTCCCAAAACCCTTTGCGTGCAAAAACCTCACCGGCTGCAACAAGCAGGTTCTGCCGTGTTTCTTGTCCGTCAGCTCTCCGTTTTTTCATAGCTATACCTTTCGTATACTGCATTATCTTTATCACATAGTTTAATTAGCTAATTTAATTTGTCAATAGAAAACTTGAACTTAAGAATTTAAAGCAACTTAGCTACACATTAAAAAACAGCCTGAAAGCCTTAAATGTTAGACATGGTACTGAAAACTATAACCTGTTCCATATGAATATTGCCATTGCAGCAGATTATCCACTGCGCAGCCGTAAGAAAGATGTGCAATGCCTATGCCCAAACGCTGG
>MHYB01000099.1:0-5914 GCA_001824635.1 Planctomycetes bacterium GWF2_50_10 | reverse complement strand
CGCAAAGCCTCTCGGCGGCATAGTAATTTTGCTAGACGCTCTAATAGTACTATATCTCACACCCCAAAACACGTCGCTACCGCCTTGGCTGCCTGGACAAGCGGGTGGTCTTTGGGCACGGGCTTGATCTTTCCTGCTACGCGTGAAAGAGGGATCGAACCGAATTTGCCGCCCTGCATGACTACGAGGTGGTTTTTGACATTGTTTTCCATGAGGAGCTTGATCGCAGTGTAGCCGTAATTTGTGGCAAGGACGCGGTCAAAGGGGGTAGGGGTGCCGCCTCGCTGGATATGGCCCAAAACGACGGGACGCGTCTCAAGGCTGGTTTTTTGCTGGATAACAGCGCTGAGCCGGGCAGCTATGCCGCCAAGGCGGATGGGATCTGGGCTATCCTTAATTGTTTGCTGGACGGTGAGGGATCCGCCTTTTTCCTTTGCACCTTCGGCAACGGTGATGATGCTGAAGCGTTTGCCCAGTGCTGAACGTTCCAGGATAAAATCGGTTATAGCGCTGATCTTAAAGGGTATTTCGGGAATGAGGATAATATCTGAGCCGCTGGCGACGCCCGCGTGGAGGGCGATCCAGCCAGCATATCGTCCCATGACCTCGATTATCATGACGCGGTGGTGAGAGCTTGCGGTTGTATGGACTTTGTCGATGGCTTCGGTGGCGGTTGTAACGGCGGTATCGAAGCCGAAGGTCATGTCGGTGCCGACGAGATCGTTATCAATGGTTTTGGGTACGCCCATGATGGGGATGCCCAATTTCGCTAGTTTCGCGGCAGAAGCCATGGTTCCATCGCCGCCGATGCAGATGAGAGCATCGACGTTATGTTTTTTAAGGTTAGAAATTACTTTATGTGATACGTCGGTGAGAATAGTTTTACCATTTGTTTTTACAGGAAAGTGGAAAGGGTCGGCGATGTTTGAAGTTCCTAATATGGTTCCTCCTGTAGTTAGAATGCCCGAAACATCCAGCTGGCGGAGGGGCCGAAGGCGATTTTCGATCAATCCGAGATAGCCATCTTCAACGCCGAGGACATCGATATCGTAATTGTATATTGCTGTTTTGCTCACGGCCCTGATGACGGCGTTTAGGCCGGGGCAATCACCGCCGCCTGTGAGGATAGCGATTGTTTTGATCTTTGTTTTTGCCATTGGGGAAACTCCTATTTTGGATAAAATTGCATTTGGCTTTTTGCGTATTCGTATTTGGCCTGGCCCAGGCGGCTGAAGAGTTCGCGGCCGGGGTACATGCGAGCGAACATGAGGCGGTATGCGTCTTCGATCTCTACCGCCTTTGCGAAACAGCTGCGGGCGCGGGGGAGGTCGCCGCTTAACTGGGCGATCTTGCCTGCTTCGAACCAAAGCTGGTCTGAGCCGGGGTAACGTTTGATGGCTTCGTCGATAGCGATCGCGGCCTGGGTGAGATACTTTTTGCGAAACTGCGGCTGGGCATCGGCGAGTTTTGTGAAGACCTCCGCGAGACGATTGTAATTTTTGAAATCAGCCCTGTCTCGCTGGGCTGCGAGCAGGAAGCGGTCTCTTGCCCATTCAAGGAGCTTGATATCGTTTGAGTCTGGAAGCTCATAGACTTGCATTGCCAGTGAGCCGTTCATGGCGGGGATCTCGGCGCTGTATTTATCTTCTGTGGCGGCGCGTGCTAAATTGGCATCGGCTGAGGCGAAACTGCTTTTTAATACCTTTTCAACCGTTGTGGCATCCAAAGCTTTGGGTCTTTGTGCCAAGCCGATAGCAGGCGAGATTGTATTCAAGGCAGAGCTTATCAGAATCGAGCTTCTCACGACCGGGCCAAGGCATAAGAATGTGGCGGCAAAAAGAACTCCGAAACCCGCAAGAACGCCCGCTGATCCCCAAATATTGCCGGGGCAAAGTTCAATTGTTTTTCCCTGGCCGGCATTCTTGCTGATAGAGATTACGACGGCGATCATAAGCCATAAGGCGGTATATACTCCCGGCTCAAAGATGGCGAAGTCTATGAGGTTGTGCACTATGACGCCGAATATTCCGCATACAATTGCCATCTGGCCTGGTCTGGCGGTAATAGAGAGCGACTCGGCCATTGAAAGCATCCAAAGGGCGGCCAGGAGAATTATAATCGGCAGCCCATACAACCAAAACATTACAAAAATTATAACGCTACGCTGGGCTGTCTGGTCGAGATCAGATAACATCGGCCTTACGGCAGCCATTACAATGCAGATGAGAATAATAACTAAAAACATTGGGGTCTTAAAGCCGTTCTTCTGTTGGGTCTGTCCGTGGGCGCGACTAAAGAGTATCATTGTGATCGGAAGGCCCAGGGCGGCTAGAAAACCAAAAAGTCCAACTGGTCCATACTGGGCGAGGAGGCTTAGGACAAAATTGTGCGGGTCTTTGACAGTTTCGAGAGCGGCAGGGTCTTTGAACAGCTGGTAATAAGTCGCGAAATTTCCGCCGCCGATGCCGACGAGCGGGTGTGCGGCGAGTATTTTTGTGGCGCCGGTCCAGTACTGCCATCTCACGAGTATGGAATTGCCGCCGGGGAGAGTGCCGGTTTTCAAACCATAAATTATAACGGCGCCGAAAACTGCTGCAACTGCGACAACTGCTGTTACCAAAACACTCCATTTGTGACTTGCCAGCCATGCACCTTTTTTTGCCCATAGTGCCCAAAGTGCAGCGGCCAGAACCGCCGCGGCTAATGCGCCTTTACTATGGGTGAGGACAAGACCAAGGATAATGCCGGCGGCAACAATAATTCTGCCGGCAAGTTCACCGCTTGAGCCTGCGCCGGCCTTTAGCTGGAGGCGTTTTTCCAAAATAAGAGCTGCGCAGGCGGCCAGTGCAAGTATGAAAAATGATCCGGCGGAATTGCCTGTTGTGAAAAAACCGCGGACGTCTTTTGAATAGAGCCTGTGCTCAAAGAGCATGTGCTGGTAAGAGCCAGGCTCGATGTTGAGCCTGCTGATTACGGAATTAGGGTCTTCCTGGTATTGTTGTATGACCATGTTATTACTTGAGTTGACCTGGTCTATGCATTCGACAGCGTTGACCGCGCCCAGGGCGGCAATGACATAAAGAACAGCCTTTATCCTTGCGGGGGTTGTTAGCAGCTGAACTAGCAGGATCGCCATGATTATCGGGCCGGTGAGCATTACCGTTTCGTTAATAGCCCAGCGCTTGTTGCTTGCCAAAGCGGCACTGATGACTGCTGCGACGGCAAAAACTGCAAAGCCCGCCTCGATCCAGCTTGGCCTGTAATTAAATTTTCGCGTCATGGCGAAGATGAATGCTATAAGGCCCATCGCGAGAAGCACAAAAGAACCGGCCACGTTGAAGACGTTGTCGGAGACGGAATTGGCAACGCCGGGGGCCTGTGTGGTCGTGGCACGCAGAGCGGCCAGGGCCAGGCATACCGCTATTGCAAGCCATTCAAGAAATGCGCCGGTTTGTTCAGTTTGCTGTATTTTATTTGTCATCGGCTCTCGCAAATTCGAGTATCGCGATGATGCCAAGGATCATAAGGGTCTGTGCGAAAACGGCTATAGCGCCGACAATATTGACCTGCCAGAGGAACATCGCGCCGAAGCCGGTGCAGAGTGTGGCCAGATAAAGCGTTAATACTGTTTGCCTGTCATCGAGGCCGCGGCGGCGGAGGCGATGTGAAAAATGCTGGGTATCTCCTACGAAGGGGCTTTTGCCCTGCGAAAGGCGAAGCACGGTGACGGTCAGGAAATCATATATCGGCACGGCCATGACTACCAGGGGCATAAACACGGCGTAGGCGGCGGGGCTTTGTGCCTGGTGATAGTAAGTTGTTCTAAGAGTGATGATGGCGATCGAGGCCCCGATGACCATTGAACCGGCATCGCCCATGAAGATGGAAGCGGGCGGGAAATTATGCCCAAGAAAGCCAGCCAGCGCGCCGAGGAAAACCAGAGCAAAGACACCGACGAAGACCTGTCCGCTCATGGCGGCGGCCCAGAACAGTATCGCCGCTGCGATAAAGGCTATGCCGGCAGAGAGGCCATCCATGTTATCCAGGAAATTGAAGCTGTTGATCAAAAAGACGATCCACAGGGCCGAGAGGATGGTTGTAACTGTCGTATTTGGTATGAAGAGTTCGACCCGGACATCGGCGAAGGCCGCCATGGCAAGGGCAGCGGCAAACTGCACCAGTAGTTTCAAATATGGTCCGAGGCGTTTAATATCATCCCATAGGCCAAGGATATGGAGAGAGGCAAGACAGGCGAGGATTATCCATATCTCGTATGTGTGCCTGGAGAAGTTCGTTAGATATTCCATTGCAGAGGGCCCCAGGCGCTGCACAAGCTGCGTGTTTGGGGCGAGCTTCATAAGGCAAACGCCTGCGATGGTGAAAATCGCGATAGTCCAGAATATGGCTATTCCGCCGCCCAAGGCGATTACGCCCCTGTGGTAACGGTCCTCTCTTGGCCGGGAGACGAAATCCAGGCGTTTGGATATGGTCTTGACGGCAGCGGTGGCCAGTGCCGAAAAAATGGCTGCCGCTGCGAAGATAGTCAGTGATATTAGTGCGAGATTTCTGATTTGAGTTGCTCCAAAAGTCTGTGTCGCACTTTTTCAAAGAACTGATGATACTTGCTGTCGCGGTAATCGGGATAGGTGTAGGGCATTACTTTCCACGCGCCCTTTTCATAGATCAGGGTTACTTCGGCCCACATCTGTTTGCCTATATAGACCCTATGGCAATAATTTTTAGTGGTCGCGAGAACGAGTTTACCCGGCTCGATAAGGCCGGGGTCTATGTTGATGGGTCTTGGATAGCCTTTATCAAGCATTATCGCCAGGCCCTCTTCGAGGGTGTTGGTGTCGTGCTTGATCTGGGCAAGTTCGCCGGGGTTGACCAGCTTTGAAAAGCTTACGAATTGACGGATTATGGTTGGGCCGATCTCATCTCGATAATACGCCGTGTACTCGAAATCCCAGATGTCGCTACGGAGATCGATCTCGCCGAACTGTTTTTCGAGCGCATCACATGCGGCTTCGAGGCAGTGGACGTCGGCGCCCAGAAGCCCCGCGATCAATTTCTGCGGTTTTGGATCACTAGTCTGCCACATTATATTTTGCTTGAAGCTGGGTTAGCATTTTGGCCACTTCGGCAGGAGCCTCGTCGATGGCGATCATTTTACTTTCGGTTTCGGTGCGCAATTTTACCTCGACCATTCCCTGGGCGACACTCTTTTTACCAAGCGTGATACGCACTGGTATGCCCAGAAGATCGGCATCTTTGAATTTGACGCCCGCGCGCTCGGAACGGTCATCGAAGAGTACGTCGATGTTCTGGGCCTGGAGCTGGGTATAAATCTTTTGGGCCGCGTCACTGATGAGCGAATCTTCGGGGCTGACGCTTGTTATTATAACCTCAAACGGCGCGATGCTTATGGGCCAGATTATGCCGTTGGGGTCGAAGCTCATTTCGATGGCTGAGGCCATGATGCGATTTATGCCGATCCCGTAGCAGCCCATTATGCAGGGGTTGCTTTGGCCTTTGTCGTCGAGGAAGTTGGCGTCGAGCTTGGCGGAATACTTTGTGCCGAGCTTGAAGACGTGGCCGACTTCGATGCCCTTGCTGAAGACCAGGGCTTTTCCAGCGTGGGTATCGCCGGCGGCGGCATTGCGGATATCGGTAACTATTACATTATCGCCACAAAGCGGGAAATCTCTGCCGGGCACGACGTTTTTGACGTGGTAGTCGGTTTTGTTTGCGCCGGTGATGCCCGATACCATTGCTGCGACTGATGGGTCGATAAGCATTTTGAGCACTTTGCCGGAAAGACCCTGCGGACCTGCAAAGCCGATCGCTGCACCGGTGAGGCTTTGGATGACGCCTTCGCCTGCGAGTTCTATATGGGCTGCGCCGATGGCGTGCA
>MHYB01000098.1 GCA_001824635.1 Planctomycetes bacterium GWF2_50_10 | reverse complement strand
CCGTGTATCCGACCAAGCCCGCCTTTATCATCTGGTCCTTGACCATCTCGCCTGCCCATGCGCTCGCGCCATAGCTTTTGCATTTCTTCCTGGAACTTACAAGGATCCTCAGCTTTGAGTTTGCGCAGCTCGTCTGCTTTTGTGGGATCTCGCTGCGCCATCCTGTCGATCATCTTGTTGGGATCGAACTGCATGTGCCCAGCCGAAAATTCCGGACTTGCTGGTGGTTGGGGTGCCACAACCGGAGGCTCTGGTCGTTCAGCTGGTGGCAGGGGGGCCTGCTGGGCACGCGCGATAATCGCCGCGGAAAATAAACATACGGCCAAAAATATACTCTTCATATTTCATCCTTCCCAAAAAGAGGTTGAAAGCTCTGTTAGTTCGGTCTGCAAATCCTGGTCAAGGCCTGTCGAATCGGTATCGAAAACGACCTCATGGTAATTAAGATCGCTACTGGAAATAAACGCGACCTGCGTTTCGAGCACCGATGAATCGTCGCCCGTCCAGACCTGTGCATAAGACTGTGTATTCGTGGTAGCCTGCTGCCCTTGCCCATACCACAGCATTGCGGCAATTATTATCGAAGCCGCCCCAGCCGATACCTGCAATATCCTCACAAGCCAATGATTTCGCCTTGATCTGCGACATTGATCGCCAATCCTCGCTTTAATATTCTCAATAATTTCGCGTTCCGGCCCGTCCACGGGAAAAGCGACGAATAAATCCTCGCCTTGCTTAAGCTCGCGGATGAACTCATCTTTTACCTCGCCGTAAAAAGCCCCGGCCAGTTCATCTAAATTTTCGTCTTTTCTGCTCATATCTTCTGCTCCATGTATTGGCGAAGTTTTGCCAGACCCCTGTGCACTTTCGAGAGCACCGTGCCTATCGGCTCGCCCCTGGACTGGGCGATTTCTTTAAAGCTCATATCGCTGTAAAACCTAAGCGTAATAAGTTCCCGCGTCGGCTCATCCAGCTTCGACAAATGCGCCGCAAGTTCATCGCTCCTGTCGTCATCCTTGGGCTTGTGGTATTCTTCCCCAGCAATTTGCTTTTGCTGGGCCTCGATAAGCTTCGCGTCGCGCTTTTGTTTCCTGAGGTGGTCGTAGAACACGTTAGAAGCTATCGTAAAAAGCCATTGCTCGAACGAACCACCCTTGAAAGAGCCGATCTTTGTCACAAGTTTCATAAACAGTTCGCTCAAAAGGTCGTTGCTTATCTCCCGCTTGCCCGTCATGCGGTAGAAATACCCGAAACACCTCTTGGCGTACATATCCACCAGGACACAGTATGCCTGCTCGTCCTGTTTCTTGCATCTCTCGATCAGTTCAGGTGATATGCAAGGTTCTTCCATAAAGCTTTCACAGCAGTAAACGTCCGGGCCGATTATTTTATTGCGGCCGGCACATATTATTTGTATAAACAGCGTTTTTAATACGGATTTTGCCCATGGCAGATGTTAAAAGGATTTTCGAAGAAAATACCTGGGCCGCTCGAGCCAGGAGGACGGTAACAAGCGTTTTGCCCGTCGATAAAGGCCGCAAAGGTCGTTGCCGGCGCTGCGGAGCCTGCTGCAAGCTTCCCGTAGAATGCACTTTTCTGGCCGTTGATGAAGACGGCCTCTGTTCCTGCAAAATATGGCGACTCAGGCCCCTCAATTGCCGAAAATACCCTCGTTCCTGTGATGAGCACCTCACCCGTGAGATTTGTGGGTACTATTTCGAAAAAACTGCCAAAACAGCTAAATAAACTCAGAATTTCGGCTCCTCGTCGGTGTCTTCTTCCTCATCCGGGCCGATTTTCCAGTTCTCAGACTCGTTAATGTCTTCAATTTCCCTTTGCATATATTTAAAGATTTTATCCTGCATCGGGGCCATCCGTTCGGACCATGAAAGCATCGATTGGTAGCTCGCAACCAGCATGTCGAGCCGGATAAGCTGCCATTTGTTGACGCATTCGGGCTCTTTTACGTTCAAAAATGGGTCGCATTTGAATAGCCGCCGCCCATCAGGCCCGCTCTCGAAATATTCGCAGTCTTTGCACTGGATCATTTTCAATGCCTTTTTTAAAGGTTGCTCTTGAAGTTTTGTATAATACCATATATATTGACGGATTAGAAGTTTTTTGGTTGGACGCATTTAATAATGTTTTTTGGAGGTCTTCATGGCTAAACCCAGGCGCAGACGTAAAGTAGGATCAAAGAAACGCCACGCACGCTGGAAGGTCCGTCATAATAAGTAACCATGCGATGTTTTTTTTCCATCTTGCGGGGGAAGTAGTACAGTATAGATGGATTCATATAACATAGTTTTTGAGCCTGATGGCAAGAGCCTCGAAATCCGGGCAGGAGCTACGGTTTTCGAGGCAGCTTTGCGCGCCGGCATAATCATAAACGCCTCATGCGGCGGGCGCGGCACTTGCGGCAAATGCAAGGTCACCCTCGGCCACGACGGTTCCGAGGTTCTTGCCTGCCAGTGCAAAGTCCATCGCGATCTAAAGATTTCGATCCCCGAGGCCTCGCGGTTCTTCGATCAGAAAATCCTCCAGCACGGCGTCGAAAGGGATATCACCATTTCGCCGATGATCCGCAAAAAGCTCATCGAGATCAAATCTGCCCATCCAGCCGGATTGCTCGAGAATTTACAAGACCCCAGCCTTGAATTTACCGACCAGGCTCTTGCCGATCTCAAAAGCTTTGAAGCTGCTCTGCCGGCCACCGCTACAGCCGTCCTCTTCGGCGATAAGGTCGTCGCCGTCGAAGCCGGAAACACCTGCCTTGAAATCTACGGCGTCGCCGTCGATATTGGCACAACCACAGTCGTAGCGAAACTGCTCGATCTCATCGACGGCAGGGTACTCGATACCGCCGCTACCGGCAATCCCCAGCGGGCTTTCGGCGATGATGTCATCAGCCGCATCTCCTATGGCGAAACCGAAGAAGGCCTCGCCCAGGAGCAGAAGGTAATAATTGAATGTATCAACAAGCTCATCGATCAGCTTTGTCGCAGTTCAAACGTAAGTGCCTCACGCATATACGAACTTGCCGCGGCCGGCAACACGACCATGAGCCACATTTTCCTGGCTCTGCCCGTAAAACAGCTTGGCCAGGCGCCGTACCATGCCTATTCCGTGGATGCCTATGATAAACCTATCGAGCAGATGGGTATAAAGATCGCCCGAGGCGGCAACGTCCACACTATCGAAAATATCGCCGGCTTTGTCGGCTCGGATACCGTCGCATGCGCCGTCGCTGTCGCCATGGACCAGCAGACCGAAATGACCCTCTGCGTCGATATCGGCACCAACGGCGAAATAATACTCGGCACAAAAGATAAAATGTATTCAGCAAGCTGCGCCGCCGGCCCCGCTTTTGAAGGCGCACGCATCGGCCAAGGCTCTCGCGCAGTCGATGGCGCCATCGAAAAGGTCAGCATAAAAAATGGCGACATCGAGATCGAGACTATCGGCTCCAAACCTCCCTGCACGATCTGCGGCTCAGGCCTTATCGACGCCGTCGCCGTTATCGTCGATCAGGGCATAGTAGATTACACCGGCCGTTTCGTCAGCCCCGATGATCTCAAAGGCAAAATTCCGGATGCCCTTGCCTCCCGCGTTGTAGATATCGGCAACCACCAGTTCGGCTTCATCCTCGCCCATCAAAAGCATGGCATGGATAAACCCGTAATTCTCACCCAGCGAGATATCCGCGAAAGCCAGCTTTCAAAAGCCGCCATCCGCGCGGGCATCAAATTGCTCATGAAAAAATTTGGTATTGAAGATGACGGTATAAGCCAGATACTCCTGGCAGGGGCCTTCGGCAACTACATCCGCCGCGAAAGCGCCCGCCGCATCGGCCTCCTCCCCAATTTGCCCCTCGAAAGAATTCACTTCGTCGGCAACGCCGCAAGCTCCGGTGCCCAGATGGTGCTCTTAAGCAGCGACTGCCGAAAACTGGCAGGTCACCTCGCCCGCGAGATCAACTACATCGAGATCGCCCACGAACTCGAATTCCAAACCACCTTCGCCGACTGCATGATGTTCGAATAATATGCGGGATACGTCGACGGCATTATTCAGCTATGGGTTTCATTTCTGTTAAATTCTCAAATATTTTTTTTAAAACATAAGTTTTAGCATTTCATTGTACAATTTGTGCTCTATAATGTCGGTCTAATTCAGCTTTAAGTATCTGTTTAACTATAAAATGAGATCAGCAGCGTGCTGTGAATCATATTAGGTTATCTGTTTTGAGAGAGGAATTTATGAAGAATGCTCTGTGTGTTTTACTTGCGTTTACATTTTTCTTTGCTGGTTGTTGTGGCAGAGAAGGAAATCCTGTTCAGGCATATTTGCCCGGTGACGAGAAAAGATCGTGTGAATCCGTTTGTGCTGAAATGTCACAAGCCCAGACAGAAATTGCGAGATTGACACCCAAAGCAAATAAGGCTGGTTATAACACAGTAATGTTTGTGGGCGGGTTGTTTGTCATTGTCCCATTCTTCTTTATGGATTTTAAAAATGGTGAAAAAGTGGAACTGCAGGCTTATAGGCAGCGATATAACTCACTGTCATTGATTGCGGCCCAGAAAGGTTGTGTTATAGCCGATGGCGGAGCAAAACGTGACGTTCCTGTCGCCGTACCTGCAAGCAATTAATGTATAATCAAAACGGCGATATTCTGTTGTCGCTTCTGTGTACGAAAAAAGGCATCCAAAAGGATGCCTTTTAATTTCTATACCCTGAACGCTAAACGCTAGACTTTTCCAAACACCAGACAAGAATTGTGCCCGCCGAAACCGAAGGAATTACTCAATGCGTAATTGACCTTCTTCTCTCTTGCGACCTTCGGCACATAATCCATATCCTTGCCGCAGCGTTCGTCGATCTCATCAAGATTGATCGTCGGCGGGATAATACCCGTTTGGATCGCCTTGACGCATGCGATCAGCTCAACCGCCGCCGCCGCTCCAAGCAGGTGCCCCGTGCAGCTCTTTGTGGAACTGATAGGTACCTTTGTTGCATGCGAACCGAATACCTCGCGAATAGCCATGCTCTCAGCTATGTCGTTAAGCTCGGTGCTTGTGCCATGTGCGTTGATATAATCTACTTTATCAATACCCACGCCGGCCTCGTCAAGAGCAGCCCGTATAGCCTCAATAGCGCCCTTGCCTTCCGGCTGAGGTGCCGTGATATGGTATCCGTCGCCTGTCGAGCCGCAGCCCAGCAGTTCCGCGTAGATCTTCGCTCCGCGTTTCTTGGCGTGCTCGTATTCTTCAAGCACCACGCCGCCTGCGCCTTCAGAAAGCACGAACCCGTCGCGGTCTTTTTCAAACGGGCGAGATGCGATCTGCGGTGCGTCATTGCGCGTGCTCAAAGCCTTGAGTGCACAGAACGATGCCAGGCCGATCGGTGTACATGCGGCTTCAGAACCGCCCGAGACCATCATATCGGCTCTGCCGTAAGCTATCGCGTAAAACGCCTCGGCTATCGCGTGTCCAGCCGAAGCACATGCGCTCACCACGCAGATATTCGGCCCTCGCAGGCCGTAGTAGATCGATACGCTCCCAGCCGCCGCGTTGCCCATAAGCTTGGGAACGCAGAAGGGCGATACCTTGGTAGGCCCTTTCTCAAGCATGCGGTTGTGCTGCTCTTCGATTTCCTTGATCCCGCCGATACCCGTGCCGATTATTACACCGCTGCGCCGTGGGTCTTCTTTTGAGAAATCCAGGCCCGAGTCGTTAACCGCTTGTATCGATGATGCCATCGAAAACTGGGCGAACCTGTCCAGCCGTTTCGCTTCTCGCGCATCAATGTATTTCGATGCCTCAAAGTTCTTTAATTCGCCGCCGATGTGCACCGGGTATAAACTCGTATCGAAAAGTTCGATAGGTGCTATGCCGCTCTTGCCGGCTATCAGTGCCGCGAACAAATTGTCCGCACCTTCCGCCAGGCTGGTTACACATCCCAAGCCGGTTATAACTACGCGCCTTTTACTCATACTTAATTAACTTAGTCCTGCTTCTTGGTTTTCATCTGGTTGATGATGTGGTCGATAGCCGCACCGACGGTCTGGATCTTCTCAGCTTCCTCGTCCGGTATGCTCATGTCGAACTCATCTTCAAATTCCATCACCAGCTCAACGGTATCAAGTGAATCCGCGTTGAGGTCATTGATGAACGATGTCTCGCGAGTGATCTCACTCTTATCGACGCCCATCTGTTCGCTTACGATCTCAATGACTTTGCTCTCTATTGCTTGAACATCTACTTCCACGTGTTTCCTCCTTGCATAATAGGAAAACTAATAAAACAACTTAAATTCACGTATTTACTTCAATTACGACGCCTTGGCGTCCAAACATATTCGGCGGTAATATAACCACCATTTATCCGGCTTTCAATGCTTTTTTTCTGATATTGGCTTTTATTAGCCTCTTTACCCAAAAAACAGCCAAAACCAGCCTTACATCGCCATCCCGCCGTCAACCCTCAGCGTCTCGCCCGTGATATACCCAGCCTCATCACTGGCCAAAAACGCAACTGCATTGGCGATATCTTCAGGCTGACCCTGCTTTTCCATTGGTATCATCGCAATGGCTGCTTCCTTCACTTGTGGATGGAGTACCTTGGTCATATCCGTCTCGATAAACCCGGGTGCTACGCAGTTTACAGTCACGTTCTTCTTGCCCACTTCACGCGCCAGCGACTTGCTCATCCCGATAAGACCAGCCTTGCTCGCGGCGTAGTTCGCCGAGCCTCTCTGGCCCATTACGCCCGCTACCGAGCTTATGTTTATAATCCTGCCCCATTTATTCCGTATCATCGAGCGGACAACCGTCTTGGACGCCATGAACGCAGCCTTGAGATTGATATTGAGCACAAGATCGTAATCAATTTCTTCCATCTGCATCATTAGTTTATCGCGTGTGATACCCGCGTTATTGACCAGGATGCCGACGCCGTTATTTTCTTCCGCCAGCTGGTCGAGCAGTTCGCAAAACTCAGCTGTTTTGGTAATATCGCAAACTTTTGTTATAACGCTGTAACCTGCCTCGCTCGCTACCTTCTCAAGCTCCGCAAGGTTATCCTTATTTACATCCAGCGCAGCCACCTTACGACCCTGCTTGAGCAGTGCCATAACTATTGCTCTTCCGATTCCGCGGGCTCCGCCCGTCACGATTGCCAGTCTCTGTGACATTTCCACTCTCCGTTACTTAGAACTTTTTCTTTCTTCCTCTAAGCACCAACACTCTTGCACTCCATCATCTCATGCCTGTTGCCTCGTGCCTGTTGCCTTTTTACTTCAATTCGCCAAAACAAGCCAGCGTACTGATATTAACAATATTCGTCCTTCGGCTTACTTTTTTCATCAGCCCCGTGAGCACCTTGCCCGGCCCGATCTCGTAAAATTCATCCACGCCATCGGCCAGCAGTTTCTCGCAGCAGTTCTGCCAAAGCACCGGCTCGACAAGCTGTTTCGCAAGGCCGCTGCGAACCTCTTCGCCGCTGCCGTAGTAATCCGCCTTGACGTTAGCTATCACCTTTGCCTGTGCCGGCATTGTTATATTCGTATCCTTCAAAGCCGCCCCAAGTGCCTCAGCGGCAGGGGACATCATCGAACTATGGAACGCGCCCGCCACTCGCAGCACGATTGCCTTTATCGCTCCAAATTCCGCCGCAAGCTTCTCAGCCCGCTCGCACGCCTTCTTGGTACCGCTTATGACCACCTGCCCCGGACAGTTAAAATTGGCCGGCACCAGCAGTTCGCCTTCGCTTGCCTTTTCGCAAAGAGCTTTTACCTTCTGGGCGTCAAGCCCAAGAACGCTCACCATCAAGCCTTCGCTCTTCTCCGCGGCGTCCTGCATTGCCGCCCCTCGCTTTGCAACGAGCCTAAGCCCGTCCTCGAAGCTTATCGCCCCAGCCGCGTACAAAGCCGTATATTCACCCAGGCTCAAACCGCCCGTAACATCAGCCGTTATATTCTGGCCGACAGCATGCTTCTTGAACACTTCCAGCATCGCCGCTGATGTCACAAATATCGCAGGCTGCGAATATGTCGTAGTATCAAGCTTTTCCGCAGGCCCTGCAAAACACAGCTGGGCGATATCATACCCAAGTATCTCGCCGGCCTTTTTATATACAGCCGCCGCCTCCGGGCATGCGTCGAATACATCCTTACCCATGCCTGCGGTCTGTGCGCCCTGTCCTGGAAATAGAAAAGCTCTTTTCATAGATTATTTGGTTCGATCAGAATTTAATTACGTTAGCGCCCCATGTCAGCCCAGCGCCGAAAGTCACGAGTATGACATTGCTAGGGCTCTTGATCCTGCCGCTTCGAAGGCATTCGTCAAGAGCGATGGGGATTGAAGCTGCCGACGTGTTGCCGTATTTATCTATATTCACGAATACCTTGCTGTCCGGTACCTCCAGCCTCTTCGCCGCCGATTCGATTATCCTGGCGTTCATCTGGTGCGATACGAACATATCGATATCGCCGATCTTCATGTCGCATTTGGTCAGGCATTCGTTTACTGTCTCTACTATCCTGCGTACTGCAAGCTGATATACCTCGCGTCCGTTTATCGTCATGAATTTCTTCTTCGGGTCTTCAAGCTCTTTGCCGGAAGGATAACGCGACCCAAAAGCCTGGCAGTTCAAACTCGTCCACCCCGACCCGTCCGCCGACATCGTGCTATACATTATGCCTTTGTCGCCGCCCTCGGCTCGTTGCAGTACCACTGCCCCAGCCCCGTCGCCGAAAAGTATGCAGCTTGTCCTGTCGCTGTAATCGGTTATCCTGCTCAGCGTCTCGGCGCCGATCACAAGAGCCGTCTTATATTTGCCCGTCTCGATAAATTGCTGTGCTATTGAAAGCGAATAAATGAACCCGCTGCATGCCGCCGAAAGGTCGAACGCCCACGCGTTTTTCGCCCCAAGAGCATCCTGCACAAAACATGCCGTCGAGGGAAACACCATCTCAGGCGTTATCGTACCCAGCACGATAAGTTCTATATCCGCTGCCGTTATACCAGCCGCCTCGATAGCCTTTCTTGCCGCCGCCGTAGCAAGCGAAGCGGTCGTCTCACCTTCACCGGCTATGCGTCGATACTTTATGCCCGTACGCGTAGTGATCCAGTCGTCGTTGGTTTCGACCATCTTCGAAAGGTCTTCGTTCGATAATTCCTTCACTGGTAATGCCGAGCCGCTGCCGGTAATTACTGCCCGATACCCTCCGGACGCGGAGCAATTCATACTACTCATCAGTGGGCCTCACCGAACTTGTTGCGATGTATTTAACGATTTGCTCGTTGATCTTTTGCGTGTGATAAAGTTTCGATTTCATGATAGCGTTCTTTATCGTCCGCACTTTGCTCGAACCGTGACATATCACGCTCGTGCCGTTAACGCCCAGAAGAGGCGCTCCGCCGTACTCGTGATAATCGTATTTTTTATATATCCGCATCATGACAGACTTAAACCGCCATGCCAGCAGGAAATTTTCTTGTAATAGCTCGTGCTTGATCGCCCTGAAAAGCCCGTCGACCATGCCTTCCATCAGCTTCAAAACCACGTTACCCACAAATCCGTCGCATATCGCCACATCGCATGCGCCTTTGAATATGTCCCGTCCCTCGATGTTGCCCACAAAGCTAAGATTAGGATCAGCCTTTATGAACTCGCGGGCTTTCTTGACAGTCTCATTGCCCTTGGCGTCCTCTTCGCCGATGCTCATAATGCCGATACGCGGGCTTGCTATCCCCAGTGTGTTCTTGGAATACAAACTCGCCATCACGGCATACTGGTAAAGATTGATCGGTTTGCAGACAATATTGGCCCCCACGTCGCATATCGTCACCGGCCCCGATACCGTCGGAATTACAACCGCGATACCCGGCCTGTTTATGCCTTCCAGGTTCCTCATCCGCATCTGGCTCGCGGCAACGCACGCACCCGTATTGCCCGCGCTTATCACGGCATCAACCTGGCTGTCGCCGGCCATCTTGTTCATTATATTGATTGAACTGTGCTTCTTCTTGCGCAAAGCGTCCACCGGCGGCTCATCCATTCCGATGATCTCCGGCGCATCCACTATGCGAATCCTGGCAGGATCGTACTTGTGCGAAAAAAGCTGCTCCTTGATCACGCCCTCAGGCCCGAAAAGGATCAACTCATCTTCGTTTGTCAGCAATCCGCTTGCTTCAACGCACCCAGCTACGATCTCGTGCGGGGCGTTATCGCCACCCATGGCATCTACTGCAATACGCATCTTTAGGCTGTTTCCTCCTTGCCGAGCTTCAATGTAATCTTGGGATTAACATATCCGCAGCTCGAGCAAGCAGTATGGGGAAGCCTCGCCGTGTCGCATTTCGGGCATACCGAATAGTTCACAGGCTTCATTGCATGGTGAGCACGCCTCGTACGCGTACGCATCTTACTCATTTTCTTTACTGGTAACATCTATCTTACTCCGTACTAACGTTGAACTTGCTTCTATAATTCTTTCTTAACCTACCATTAACCCTATAAAAAAGCGCACATCAACATAAAGCCATGCCGCATTGGGATGTGGTATCCTAATTCTATTTTGACTAAAAGCAACAAAAAAACTCTCCGTCCCACACCCAGGCCCCGCCGGAAAGTTCAGAAACAACAATAATTAGTGAAAACAAGTGATTATGTCAAGCAAATAATACCTCACTGTCACAAAAAACTACCCCAAAAGTCCCAAAATACCTGTTTCCCTTATTTGACGATCCCGAATGTAGCACAAGCGCCTCGCTTGTGTTCTCACCAGCCCCCGATGGCAATCGGGGATTTGTGCGATATATATCCCGCGAAATCATCGCAGGGCGACACAACCACTCGGCTAAAATGTTACATTTACCCTTGTTTTGGTCGGCAATGGCGTTACAATGCCTGCGTTGTTTTAGGGAAAGAAAATGGCTGAGAATACCCTTTATTATGGCGATAACCTTGAAATCCTTCAAAGATACATTGCTGATGAATCGGTTGATTTAATATATCTCGACCCGCCTTTCAAAAGCGACCAGAATTACAATGTGCTTTTCCAGGAGCAGGATGGCACCCGCTCTGCTGCCCAAATACATGCGTTTGAAGATACATGGCATTGGGACCAGTCTGCTGCCGAAGCTTTTCAGAAGATCGTGGAAGCGGGCGGCCCTGTTTCGCAAGCCATGCAGGCGTTCAGAACTTTTCTTGGCGAAAGCGATATGATGGCCTATCTTGCGATGATGGCTCCAAGACTTGTAGAACTTCGCCGTATCCTCAAAAACACTGGTTCTATTTACTTACATTGCGATCCAACTGCAAGTCATTATCTCAAAATTCTTATGGACGCTGTTTTTGGCTTTGAAGGCTTTAAGAACGAGATTATTTGGAAGAGAACTTCGGGACATAGCGACGCAAAACGCTTCGGCAATGTCCATGATGTTTTGCTTTTTTATGCCAAGACAAACAAATACACATGGAACAAAGCCTACCAGAAATACGACGCAGATTATGTAACTACTTATTATCGCTACAGTGATACTGATGGTCGCAAATGGATGTCTGATAATTTGAGTGCAAGCGGGCTTTCAGGCGGCGGCTATGATTATGAATGGAAAGGTATCAAACGCATCTGGCGATGCCCGCCTGAAACAATGGCCAGATATGATAAAGAGGGAAAGATATATTATACCGAAAATGGTATTCCGCGTTTAAAACGCTATTTAGACGAATCCAAAGGATTGCCTGCACAAGATTTATGGACGGATATTGAGGCGTTGCGCTCTTGGCATAAAGAGCGACTTGGTTATCCTACCCAAAAGCCGGAAGCACTCCTTGAAAGGATTTTGCAAGTAAGCACCAATGAAGGCGATGTTGTTCTCGATCCGTTTTGCGGTTGCGGCACAACGATTGCCGCAGCACAAAAACTCAATCGCAAATGGATTGGCATTGACGTTACATATCTGGCTGTCGCGTTAATGAAAAGCCGCCTTAAAGATATGTTCGCCGAAAATGCGGATTTTCAAGTTGTTGGTGAACCAGTTTCTGTTTCAGATGCACAAGCTCTCGCCGAACAAGACCCGTACCAATTCCAATGGTGGGCGCTGGGACTCGTCGGTGCTCGCCCAGTGGAACAGAAAAAAGGCGCAGACCGCGGCATTGATGGCAGAATATATTTTCATGATGAAACTGACAGTGCTAAAGCAAGCACTAAGCAAATTATTCTTAGTGTTAAAGCTGGTCATGTGACGGCATCTTATGTTCGTGATTTGCGTGGTGTTATCGAACGCGAAAAGGCTCAAATAGGCGTTTTAATCAGCATGGAGGAGCCAACCGCACCAATGCGCAAAGAAGCTGCGGCAGCAGGCTTTTATAAATCCCCGTGGGGTACGCATCCTCTTATGCAATTAATTACGATCGAAGAACTCTTGGCAGGCAAACGCATTGATTATCCGCCATCAAAGCAGGTAAATACAACTTTTAAAAAAGCGCCAAAAGCTAGAGGCAAAAAACTTAATACCGCCGAATTGCCTTATGCTGACGATTAACTCGATTATTGGCAGTGGCTATTTCTTTTGTGGCGTTGTTGATTTCGGTAATGTTTGAGCAAGTAAAGCCCGTAGGGTGGGCAAAATTCCTATTTTGCCCACCGATCCTTCTATTCACACGTTTCACACCTTGCCATTTTCCTTCTCCAATCTCTTCTTCATAAATTCCTTACATCTTTCCCGTATCACTTCCTGTAAAACTCTTTTCATAAGCGCCCTGTGAACTTTAGTTGTAAAACCTGTCACATATCCCCACACATTTTCGAGCATAAACCACAAACAGAGTCTGACCATTTTGCGTTCTCCAAAAAAATGTTTACCGAACCCATACCTGTTTATAGCAATGCCCCAATAAAAAAGAAACTATGTAGCCAGAGACGGAGAGCCTCATATAATTGAGGCTCTCTTTACGAGCTGG
>MHYB01000097.1:5212-13224 GCA_001824635.1 Planctomycetes bacterium GWF2_50_10 | reverse complement strand
CAAAGGCCAAATCCGCCGCCATCCGCATGGCCGCTCTCAAAAGCGACGTCAAAAACGCCGCCCTCCAAGCCATCGCGCAAGCCCTTGTAAATAATGAAGATGCGATCATCGCCGCAAATGCACTTGACCTCGAAGCCGCAAAAAAAGCAAATTTAGCCCCCGCACTGCAAAAACGCCTCAAATTCGACTCCGCCAAAATAAAAGAAGCCTGCCAAGGCCTCAACTCCCTCGTAAACCTCCCCGACCCCGTCGGCCAAACCCTTACAGCCACTGAACTTACGAAAGGCCTGGAACTCTACAAGGTAACCAGTCCCATCGGCGTCATCGGCGTCATTTTCGAATCCCGCCCCGACGCCCTGGTCCAAATATCCAGCCTCTGCCTAAAAAGCTCCAACGCCTGCCTCCTAAAAGGCGGCGCCGAAGCCGCAAACACAAACCGAATTCTCGCGGACACAATCTACAAAGCCTCCGTAAGTGCCGGCCTGCCCGAGGGTTGGCTCACTCTCGTTGAGACCCGCCAGGGCGTTATGGATATGCTACAACTCGACCGCTCCATAGACCTTCTCATCCCCCGCGGCTCAAACGAATTCGTCCGCTACATCATGGATAACACCAACATCCCCGTTATGGGCCACGCCGCCGGCATCTGCCACGTCTACATAGATAAATCCGCTGATCTCGATATGGCGGTCAACATCACCGTTGACAGCAAATGCCAGTACACCGCCGTCTGCAACGCCGCCGAAACCCTTTTAGTGCATGAACTTATAGCACCAGCCTTTCTTCCCCGCATCAAGGCAGCCCTCCAGGAAAAAGGCGTCGAGATCCGCGGCGATGACCGCACTTGCGGGATTATTTCCGCTAATCACGCCACCGACGAAGATTGGGCAACCGAATACCTCGATTCGATTATAAGTATCAAAGTCGTTGGCGATCTTGACGCAGCTATCGACCATATAAACACTTACAGTTCAAAGCACACTGATGCCATCATAACCGCCGATAAAGCCGCCGCCGCCCAATTCCTCGAAATGGTAGATTCCGCAGACGTCTTCTGGAACGCCTCTACCCGTTTCGCCGACGGATTCCGTTTCGGCCTCGGCGCCGAAGTCGGCATCAGCACCTCCAAAATCCACGCTCGCGGCCCTGTAGGTCTTGAAGGCCTCGTGATTTACAAATACAAGCTCATCGGCACCGGCCAAATCGTCGCCGACTACTCCGGCCCAAACGCCAAAAAATATACCCACGCCCCGCTCAAAAAGGACTTCAAAATTTAATTACTATTGAATCAACGTTCAAAATCCGATATAAAGCTAATGATGTGTGCGTTTTTGCAATAAATCTGCAAAAAAATAGCTAAAATTGGAGCCAAACTATGTTAATCGAATTCCGAGTCGGGAATTTTCTTTCATTTAAAGATGAACAGGTACTTAGCCTTGTCGCCAGTTCTGATGATACCCTTTTGGATAATGTTACCGAAGTGGGGGGCCTTAAGCTGTTGCGAGTTGCGGCTATATATGGGCCTAACGCATCCGGCAAAAGCAATCTGATTAAGGCTATCGAATGGAGTTCAGAATTCATCATAAATTCAGCATCTTCCAAGCCTGAATCGGGAATTTCTGCTATACCATTTTTGCTTGACAAGGATTCAATTAAAAAACCAAGTAGCTTTGAGTTTAGCATGATGATAGACGGCGTGCGATACCAATATGGTTTTGAAGTCGACCAGATTAAAGTTCGTCGTGAATGGCTGCTGGCGTATCCGTTAAAAAAAACGCAAACATGGTTTGAGAGAATATATAACGAGGATAGCAATGATTATAATTGGAAGTTCAGCTCGGCGTTGAAAGGTGAAAAAGAAAAAATAAAAACCGCCACGCGTAAAGAAGTCCTGTTTCTTTCGGCAGGCGCGCAATGGAATCATGAACAGTTGACCAAAGTATATATGTGGTTTAAAGAAAAACTGCGTACATTGATGACCACTGATAAAATTAAGCCGATCACAGCAGATTTGCTCAAAGGCGCTATCGCTGAACATGATACGCTCAAAAGATATATTGTGGAATGTTTGAGGTCTGCAGATGTTGGAATTGATGATGTAATTGTGGAAGAAGTTAATGAAGCAAACCTCAGATTTCCTGAAAACATGCCAGCGGAGGCAAAAGAGGAGGCGATCAAGATGTTGCGCAAAAAATCTCCGTTTGATGTTAGATTGGTACATAGGTCTTCAAAAGGCCAGGTAAAGATAAAATTTCCTCTCGCCATCGAATCCGACGGCACAAAGCGGCTGTTTTCACTTTTAGGGCCGTGGATATATTTGCTTGTTAATGGCATGACGGCGGTATTGGATGAGCTTGACAAGAGCTTGCACCCGTTACTTACCCGCAAACTCGTGGAGTTGGTACAAAAGCCTGATATTGAAAATAGTAATGCCCAGAGGCAGCTTATATTTTCAACGCATGATACCACCTTGCTCGATCCTGAACTGTTGAGGCGAGACCAGATTTGGCTTACTCAAAAAGATGATACCGGCGCGACTGAATTGTATTCTCTTGCCGAATATAAGGTACGCAAGGGCGAGGCTATGCAGCGAGGATACCTCTCCGGCAGATATATCGCAATCCCAATGTTGGATAAATTCGGATTATCAGATGAAAAGAAATAAATCTTCATATGTGCGCGATCTTCGGCGACAAACGAACGTTCGCGTTCCTAAGCAAAGCATCCTGATAGTTTGCGAGGGAGATAAGACAGAGCCGAATTATTTCAAAGGATTAGCACAGCACCTTGGGATACTTGGACGAAATTCATTTGAAGTTGAGATAGACATAAGGCCAAGTAATACCGCCAGTGCACCGAAAAGTGTGGTTGAAAAAGCCAAATTGGCAAAGGACGAAAGGGAGCGGTCGCCCAGTCTAATTACCAGGCCGTATGATCAGGTATATTGTGTAATTGACACTGAGATACCGCAGCATAAATCTCTCAAGGAAGCGATCGAAACGGCACGACAGTGCGATATTGAAATTAGTTTGAGCAATCCATGTTTTGAATATTGGCTGCTGCTGCATTATGAAATGTCCTCCAAGGCGTACAGTTCTACTGCCCAAGTTCTTAAAGACCTCAGAAACCACTGTCCGGGATATAAAAAATGTAAGGTTGACCAGCAATGGTTTGGCAAGATTGACCAGGCAGTAAGGAATTCCAAGGCAGTACTTAAAATATATGGCGCAAACGTGGATTTAAAAACGTGCACAGGGACAGAGGTACACAAAGTGGTTGAACTGATGCGGGAAATGACCGCCAAAAAATCTGGAAAATAAAAATATGCGTGATTTTTCCAAGGCAAAACGCGTTGTGATCAAGATCGGCACCAATACCCTAACCAAAAACGGCGGTATCGATACCGAATATTTCTCCGATCTCGCCTGTCAGGTCGCTTCGCTGGCGGCCGCAAAGTTCCAGGTCGTGATCGTAACCTCCGGCGCCATCGGCATGGGCGCGATGCAACTTGAGCTGGCGGGCAAAGTTACGGGTATTAAACTTCGCCAGGCCTGTGCCGCCATCGGCCAGCCTCTGCTCATGGCTGAGTACAAAAAAGCCTTCGACAAGTTTAACCTCACCGTCTCGCAGGTACTTCTAACCGCCTGGGTTTTCAATAACCGCACCAGCTACCTCAATTTACGCAACGCGATGGATACCCTGCTGGGTATGAAAGTCGTGCCTATAATCAATGAAAATGACAGCATTTCCACCGACGAAATCGGCTCAGCCTTCGGCGATAATGATAAACTCAGTGCTCTCGTCGCCAGTAAGATCGACGCCGACCTGCTTATAATGCTCACAGACATCGACGCCCTCTACGACAGTGATCCACGCAAAAATGCCGATGCCAAGCCCGTGCGCATCGTGTATGAAATAACCGATGAAATCATCAAAAGTGCCGGGGCCGCAGGCTCAACCCATTCCACCGGCGGCATGAAAACCAAGATCGACGCCGCAAAGATCGCCGCTAATGCGGGCTGCCGTATAGTCCTTGCCAACGGCCGCGAAGGCGACGTCATCACCCGCATCATGGCAGGCGAAGAAATCGGAACCGTGTTTTTACCCCGCCGCCGTCTCAGTGCCCGCGTCCGCTGGATACTAAACACCGCTCCCGCAGGCACGATCCGCATAGACGAAGGTGCCATGGCGGCCTTACTAAAGCGAAAAAGCCTCCTGCCAACTGGCATAATCTCGATAGAAGGCCAGTTCGACGCCGGCCAGGTAATCGCCCTAAACGACAAGGCCAAGGCTGTCACAAATCTCAGTTCCTCTGAACTCAAGGCCGTAGCGGGCAAGCACAGCTCCGAGATTAAAAAGGTACTAGGCCCGCACCGCAAGGACGTAGTTGCCAGTCCCGAAGACATAGTCCTGCTGGGCATGTAAATTTCCCGCCCGCCCACACGGTTATCTATTGAGACAACGCCAAAAGCGGTATATAATCACCCATCAATTATGAATATGGATGGTCTACTATGCGATATTTAGGTATTCTTTGCGTCTTTTTCCTCGTTGGCTGCCACAGCAAACAGACAAAGCAGCCCCTGGAAAGGATTTGTGCCCCGGCTTCTACCCAGCAGGCCTTTGATACTTCCGTGAAAGTGCTCGAAAAAATGCATTTTACCATTGAAAAGGCCGACCTGCAGCACGGCATTATAACAACGAGACCATTGCCGGCCGCCCAGTTTTTTGAGTTCTGGCGCAGCGATACCCGCGGAGCATTTAATTTCGCCGAATCTAATCTCCAGAGCGTCGAACGTACCGCCGAAATACAGATCACAACTGTTGAGGGCCAAGCCTGCGTCGATTGCACTGTATTCGGCAAGCGGCTTTCCCTGCCGGAAAAGGAAATTACAAGTCCCACGGACGTGCCGGGCATGTTCACCAAGAGCGCCTCAAACGTGCAAAGAATGCAGATGAATAAACAGCAGCGAGCCGCCGCCCAGTGGATAGACCTAGGCCCCGACCCGCAGCTCCAGTCGTATATTTTAAGCAAAATCCAAAGGAAACTTTCCAAGCTAAAGGGCAAATAATATGAAAGTACTTGTTTGCGGCGGGGCTGGTTACATTGGTTCCAATATGACTGCTGTTCTGGCTCAAAACGGCCATGAACCCATAGTCTACGATAATTTGAGCAAAGGCCATCGCGCTGCCGTGCATGGGGTCAAATTTGTTCACGGCGATTTGTCCAATTTTGAACTGCTCCTGCGTACTATGCGCGAGCACCGTATTGAAGCCGTGATGCATTTTGCCGCCTTCATCGAGGTAGGCGAATCCGTTTCCCAGCCGCTGCGTTATTATCGCAACAACTTGGCTAATGCTCTTACAGTCCTCGAAGCGATGGAAAACGCAGGCGTGGATAAATTTGTCTTTAGTTCTACTGCCGCTGTTTATGGCATGCCCGATGTCGGCCTGATAACAGAAGAAACGCCCAAGAACCCGATCAACCCATACGGAGACAGCAAGTGGGATGTCGAACGCATTTGTCAGTTCCAGTGCCGCACACGCCGGCTTCGTTATGCGGCTCTTCGGTATTTCAACGCCTGCGGTGCGGGCCAGGACGGCAAGCTAGGCGAAGACCACACTCCTGAATCGCACCTTATCCCGCTGGTGATCTATGCGGCGATGGGCAAACGCGCCGATATTAAAATATTTGGCACCGATTACCCCACCTCGGACGGCACCTGCATCCGCGACTACATCCATGTCGAAGACCTCTGCTCGGCGCACCTTCTGGGCCTTAAGGCTCTAGATAGCACCAACGAAGTCGTTTGCAATCTCGGCATCGGCAAAGGTTATTCCGTAAGGCAAGTCATCGATACCGTTAAAAAAGTCTCCGGCAAGGACGTAAAAGTTGTAGAAGATCAGCGCCGCGCCGGCGACCCGCCCGTCCTTACCGCCGATTCGTCCAAAGCAATGCGTGAACTTGGCTGGAAGCCTAAATACACCAGTCTTGAAGGAATAATAGAAACCGCCTGGAAATGGCACAACAGCCATCCAGATGGATATGAGGATTAACATGCCGGATTATTTCATCGGTATAGACCTGGGCGGAACAAACATTAAGATGGGCATCTTTGATGAAAATGTCAAGCTGCTCAACTCTATCTCCTCGCCCACAAATGCGCAGGAAGGCCCGGATGTCATAATAAACCGTATGGCCGAAATGTCGCGGCAGATCTGTGCTGAAAACGATATAGAATATGCATCTCTAAAAGCGATTGGCGTCGGCGCTCCCGGCCCTTCTAATATTGCGGAAGGGATCGTGGTAGCCGCCCCGAACCTACCAAAATTCCGCAACGTGCCGATCAAGCAGATGATAAAAGACCGCACCAGGAAAGTTTGTGTATTTGAAAACGACGCCAACGCCGCGTGCTACGGTGAGTATGTAGTCGGCGCGGGCAGGGGTGCAGACAACATGGTCTTTCTTACCCTCGGCACCGGCATAGGCGGAGGCATCATCACAAACGGCCATATCATCCACGGCTTCATGGATAACGCCGCCGAACTTGGCCACATTATCATCGAAATGGACGGCAGGCTCTGCGGCTGCGGCCAGCGTGGCTGCGTCGAGGCTTATGCAAGCGCCACATCAACAGTCAAACGCGCCGTCGAAGCCCTCCAGGCCGGTCGCCAATCCAGCCTCATGGAAATTTACAAGCAAAAGGGCACCGTAACCGCAAAGGACATCTACACAGAATCCGCTAAAGGTGACGCCCTTGCACTTGAGATAACCGAGGGAACGGCAAAAGCACTTGGCATACTCTGTGTCTCACTACTGCATGTCACCGGCCCAAGACGCATCCTCTTTGCAGGCGGCATGATCGCGGCGGGCGATGCCTTGCTGGGCCGGATCAGGCATTACTATAATAAATACCTCTGGCCGCTCAAGCCCGAACAAATGGAAATCTGTTTTGCAACCCTCGGCGAATCCGCCGGCATGATCGGCGCAGCTGCCCTGGCATGCGAATTTGGAAATGGCTCATGTCTGTAAATCAAAAAAGCTGGCAGCACCGTTTAAGCGGTCAAACCGACGACCTGGCAGTCGATTTCGTCGAGTCGCTCTCTTATGACCGGCGATTGTATAAGTATGACATCCAGGGATCGATCGCTCACGCCCAAATGCTTGTGCAGCAAAAGCTGCTCTCGGCAGGTGAGTTTGAAGAGATCAAATCTGCTCTTGCCCAAATAGAAAAAGAGATCGAATCGGGCGCGTTCGTTTTCGATAAAACGCAGGAAGATATCCACATGGCAGTCGAGGCGGCGCTTATTGCAAAAACACCTGCGGGAAAAAAGCTCCATACCGGCCGAAGCCGCAACGACCAGGTTTCCACAGACCTTCGCCTCTGGATGCGAGATGAAATTGCATCCTTGACAATGAAACTAAAAAAACTCCAGCGTGCTCTCGTTGATCTCGCATCAGGCTATACTGAAGCAGGCATGCCTTCGTATACCCATCTTCAGCGTGCCCAGCCCGTAACCGTCGCCTCGTATGTGCTGGCATGGGTCGAGCAGTTTCAGCGAGATATAGTCCGCCTTTCCAACTGCTGTGCCCTTCTTAATATTTGCCCGCTAGGCTCCGGTGCCGTTGCCGGCTCCACCTTGCCGCTCGACCGCCAGATGACTTCAAAGCTCCTGGGCTTCGATTCGTCGTCGCGCAACAGCATAGATGCTACCGCCGACCGCGATTTCTGTGCCGAGTTTATCTTCTGCTGCTCGATGGTAAGCACGCATCTTTCCCGCCTGGCTGAAGACTGGATCATTTATTCCACAAACGAATTCGATTTCATTCACATCGACGACGCTTTCTGCACTTCATCAAGCATGATGCCTCAGAAGCGTAATCCCGATATGCTCGAACTCATCCGCGGCAAAACTGGTTCCGTTTACGGCTCGCTCGTTGCCATGCTCACGATAATAAAAGGCCTGCCGCTCAGCTATAACCGCGACCTGCAGGAAGACAAGATTCACGT
>MHYB01000097.1:1269-5201 GCA_001824635.1 Planctomycetes bacterium GWF2_50_10 | reverse complement strand
CCGATACCGTTTCCGCCTGCGTTGATATGGCCGCCGCAATCGCCGCAAATACCCGCTTTAAAATAGAGCACATTGAAAAAGGTCTCGACAAAGGCTTTCTCGACGCAACCGTACTGGCCGAATACCTCGTCCGAAAGAACGTACCCTTCCGTCAGGCCCACGGCATAGTAGGCCAGCTTGTTGCCTATTGCGAAAATAAACCCGTTGCTTCGCTTGGTCAATTGAGCATTGAAGAATTTCAGAAATTCAGCCCCGCCATAACCCAGGACATTTATGCCGAGCTTGGCGCCAAAAACGTCATCTCCCATTATGTCACCGAGGGAGCAGGGGGCACAACTCAGGCCAAATCTCAGATTGCTTTCTGGCGTGAGCAACTCAAATGAGTTCTAAAGAAGCCAGTATCACCGATTGGTTTGCCGCCCAGAGCAGGCTCGACCCCGCGAGTTTCCCCATAGGTATCGGTGACGACATGGCCCAGATGACGCTTGGCCCAGATGCATCCGTCCTCATCACAACTGATATGCTCCTCGACGGCACACATTTCGACCTCGCCGCCGCCGGCCCCGAAAAAGTCGGGTATAAAGCAATGGCCGCCAATTTAAGCGACTGCGCCGCGATGGCGACAGTCCCGCTTTGCGCCGTTTGCTCCGTTGCTTTGCCCCGCGATTTCGGTTCGGAAAAATTAAAGCAGCTCCACGCCGGCATAACCCGCGCAGGCGCCGCATTCAATTGCCCCCTCATCGGCGGCGACATCACCACCTGGGACGATCACTTCGCGGTTTCCATAACAATGCTCTCCCGGCCCGGCCCATGCCCGCCCGTAAAACGAAGCACCGCCCGCCCCGGCGACATTATTTGTGTTACCGGCTCACTTGGCGGCTCACTGATGGGCAGGCATCTTGAATTTATCCCGCGTGTAAAAGAATCCCTGGCCCTTGCAAGCCTTGCCCGAATTAACTCCATGATGGACATCAGCGACGGCCTGAGCACCGACATCAACCACATCTGCCGTCTCAGCAACGTCGGCGCAACTATCCGTGCTTGTGATATCCCTGTTTCAACAGCGGCCGCAACGCAGGCTGACCCAACAGCCTCCGCCCTCAACGACGGCGAAGATTTCGAACTGCTCTTTACGCTTGAACCTGCCCAATATGAAATGCTCAAAAAACTCTGGACCATGCCAACCCCGATCACCGCGATAGGACGCATTACCGAACCAGGCAAAATCCAAATCGAATACCCAGACAAAACCCTGCCGCTAACCCCCTCCGGCTACGACCACCTGCGAGATTAACCATGCCATCCAAAGAAATAATATCCAACTCCCCCGAACAGACCATACGGATAGGCATCAATTTTTCCGCCAATCTCAAAGGCGGCGAAATCATCAGTCTCACCGGCCCACTCGGCGCTGGAAAGACGCACTTCGTAAAAGGACTAGCCCTGGGCCTCGGGGCAGGCCCCGGCCACAATGTCTCAAGCCCAACTTTCGTGCTGGTAAACGAATATTCTGCCCGCCTTGAGATGTACCATATAGATGCTTACCGTCTCGAAAATCCCCACGACTTCGAAATGCTCGGATTCGACGACTTCTGCCACCCCGGCTCTGTTGTAATAATAGAATGGGCAGACAAAGTCCGCCAGGTACTCCAAAGCCTGAACTGCCTCGAAATAAATATTTCTCACATCTCTCCTAGTCAGCGTCTCATAAAAATCACCGCTGCGCCGCACTACCTCCAGTTTTAACAAACACCCGTTTTCGCAGCATTTGTTTTACACATCCTCATTTGGCACATCCCCAACCATTTCCTATATTTTCTATAACGGAACCTGCTACAAGGCTCGGCTGCCGGTTTTCCGGCAGGGGGGGAGCCAACAGGTCCGCCTGACAAGTTGACAAAGAGGCTTTGTGCCCCCGAATAATTATAAGGAGATGCATTTGCGTTAGGTAACGGATTTAAGTGATGTACTTTATTGGTCGAAGTTATTAACAAGTAAAATGATTTTGAAAAAAGGGGAATTAAAATGAAGGCTAAACGCGGATTTACATTGGTAGAAATTCTGATCGTCGTCGTGATCTTAGGTATTTTGGCAGCTATCGTCATACCTCAGTTCACAGAAGCTTCGTCTGAAGCAAAGGTGTCGAGTCTTGTAAGTAACCTCCAGACAGTTCGTTCACAGATCGAATTGTTCAAGATTCAACATAATGATATGTTCCCTGGTGAATGCGGCGACGCCACATTCGTCGAAGCACTTACAATGACAACAGACCAGTATGGCAATAAGGATGCTGCGGGTAAGTACGGCAAATATCTTCAGTCGTTCCCCAAGAATCCCTTCGTGGAAGATGACTCTGCTACTGTAGATGACGAGTCAAGCGCTGTTGCTACAAGTGGTACACCTGGTGATGGCTCAGCAGGTTGGATGTGGGTAAACCATGAATTCCGTTCCAATGATGCTGTCGATGCCAATCACTTAACACTCTAATGTTAAATATCGCATCAAGGCTGGCCGGGTATACCGGCCGGCCTTTTTTTACGCTTGGGGATCAAATGAAAAAAACGACTCAGCAATTTAGGATTGCCGAATTGCTAATCATCATAGCCGTCATAAGCTTTGCCGGCTACTCGTTTGTTCCGCATATGACAAGAGCCGATAATGATGAAAACCTCGCGATGATGATAGCCATGCTCGGCCAGGTACGTTCGCAGATCGATTTTTATCACGCCCGTTTTGATTGCAGTCCCGACCCCAACACAGATACCGAACTGCTTATTGAATTGAACAAATGCTCCAGCCGCTCCGTTCCCTGCATGAGCAGATTGCCTCTTAATCCATTCAACAATAAACGAAACGTCCGTATCGATACCGATTCAAATTATGTCAGCGGCCTCTACGGCTGGCACTACAACCCCGAAACAGGCTACTTTCGCGCCGACAACTGCCCCGCACACGCGAACCTTTAAATTGATTATTGATTAGTGATAAAATCAGCGACATCTGCGTAATCAGCATTTAAACTTCTTGGTTTAGGTTTTGCATTTTCATGCTTTTCTTCTTTTGGAATTTGTTTCGGATTTCGAGCTTCGTGCTTCGAATTTTCCGGAGTTATTCCACTTCCGTCGCCATTATATTCACCTTCCCCAGTTTGACGCCTTTAAGGCTCGTCAGGTGCTCGCCAATATGCTCAAGTTCGCTCACTTTGCCCTTGAGTATTATAACCTCCAGGCAGTTATGGTGGTCCAGGTGCACATGTGTCGAGGATATTGTCTGAAGAAAATGATGATGCTGCATTTCAAGCAGTTTATGTGACACATCCGTCGCGTGATGATCGTAAACTATGAATATCCCGCCGATAGCTTTGGTATCGGGCTTTTTAACCTTCTCGCTCGCCAGGCTCTGGCGTATCAGATCGCGCACGGCCTCCGAGCGATTCTCATATCCCTGCTTGGCGATAAGCTTGTCATACTGCTCCAGCAGGGCTGTTTCCAGTGATATTCCTACTCTTTCTATTTTTGCCATGGCGACATTATATATCACCACGCGATTGCCGCAAGCACTTTAGTCCGCCCCAGCCGAATCCTTCAAAACCGCCCAGGCCGACCCCAGTATCAGAGCCTGTTCCCCAGCCTTGGCCGGAACTATCGCTATCCGCCTGGCGGAATTATCGAAAACATCAGTCCCGATCCGTTCTTCGATTGCCTTTGCGAACTGCCCAGTTGCCTGCCTGCATACATACCCGCCAAGCATAACGATCTGGGGATCATAGCAGTTGATCGCCATAGCGGCCACAGTAGCTAGTTTGTCCGCTGCGTATTTGAGCACTTCGCCTGCAAAGCTGTCGCCGTCCTTCAGTGCCTTACCCCATTTATCTATTACCTCGTCAGGCATATCGCTCTCGACTATCATTGATTTTAGACTCGATCGCCCGT
>MHYB01000097.1:1026-1185 GCA_001824635.1 Planctomycetes bacterium GWF2_50_10 | reverse complement strand
GCCCAAAGGGATCAAGCACGATATGTCCGATCTCCCCGCAGCGGTTATCCGAGCCGCGTATAAGCCGCCCGTCAATGATCGCGTGCCCGCCCACGCCGTTACCAACGTGAATATAAAGCACATCCTTTTCGTTCAGCGAAGGATCCAGGCTGCTTTCCG
>MHYB01000097.1:0-948 GCA_001824635.1 Planctomycetes bacterium GWF2_50_10 | reverse complement strand
TCTTCCATCCCATCGGGCTTGATAGTTCAACAATTTCGTTTTTTGATATCGAACCCGAAACTGTAAGCCCGATTCCAGCGAGCAGATTTTCTGTAACCCCGCCTTTGCCCAGCAGTCCGCGTATGGTTATCTCCAGCACGTCAGCTGTATTTTCCGGGCTATGGTCTTTTGTCATCGCCGTCCGTATCTTCTCGATCAGCCCGCAATTAAAATCGAACAATCCAACAAGAATATCCGTCGGGTTTATCTCCACCCCGACAACATACTTGCCCGAAGGATTGATCGATATTGTGACAGGTTTTGCTCCTCGCAAACTAGATTTACCGACTTGCTCGATGATAAGATTCTTCTCACGCAGCCTTGCGATAATATAACTGGCGGTTGAACTTGATATTCCGGCCTGCCGGCACAACTGTGATTGTGAAAGGCTTGCGTACCTGCGAAGAATGTCAAGCACCAGCAATTCGTTCCGCAGGCCGGCATTTCTGGAGTCTATTGGACTTTTTTCTAATTTACTCACAATGTGATTATATTATCTTACGTTTTATATTTCAAATATTTTCTCGTAATCTTTTGTTGCATAAGTAATTACAAACACATTTATAAAAAGTATTGCAAGTCTCATAAAATCATCTTATAATTAACTCGATACTTGAGTTAATTATCACTGTGCATGGAAGAAGGCTAAAATGAAGCTTGAAAAGTATTCAATGGGCATAGGCGACCGTTTCGGACACCAAGCCAAGGCCCAATTGTCCGCAATTATGGAAGCGGCTTCGACAGGGGTGCTCATTACGCCGGTCTGGAACAAATCCAACCGCGAACATTCGATCATCCACACTGTACCAGCCGACACCCGCAAATCCGCCGATGCCGCTGTGAAGGCTCTTGGATACCAAGGCTCATACAGGGTTGATGCCGATCATATCAGCCTTAAAAATGTTGATG
>MHYB01000096.1:13488-17693 GCA_001824635.1 Planctomycetes bacterium GWF2_50_10 | reverse complement strand
ACAAGTATTATAAAAAATGTTATACGGCAAAAATTAGCTTCGCAAGGCGTGTCATAACCCATTGAATAGCAACAAGTTAAACAATGGGCGATTAGGGACTCGAACCCCAGACCCCCTGCGTGTAAAGCAGGTGCTCTAGCCAACTGAGCTAATCGCCCGCAAGCAGACAATTATACAGCCTGCAATTCACCTCGTCAATCACAATGGCCCAAGCCATCTACGAACAAAACCGTGCATTTTCATATAGTAATCATATAATTCAGCAATGATTGATTTAAACGACAACATTTATAACCAAACGATCGCCAGATCTGAGCCGAAATTCAAGGTTTGGACGTGGGCGGGGGTGATGGTTACTTATAGGTGTACGGCGGCGTGCAGGTTTTGTTATTATGGGTGTGGGCCGGGGGTAAAAAGCCCTGTTTTGAGCGTAGAAACGGCGATTTCGGTGTATACATCGCTAAAAAGGCTGGCTGGGGATGCTGCGAAAATTCATTTGTCCGGGGGGGAAGTGGGGGTGGAGTGGGAGGGTCTAAGCAGTATCCTTAAGGCTATTCAAGCGGAGGGGCTGGGGGGTGTGGAGGAGGTAGAGACGAACGCTTTTTGGGCGACAGATGCTAAGATCGTTACAGAACGGGTGCGGTTTTTGGACGAAACGGGAGTAAAAACACTTAAAATAAGTGCAGATCCATTCCATCAAGAGTTTGTCGATATTGAGAATGTTCGGCGGCTGGCTCGGATGGCGGAGGATATCCTTGGCGCGGATCGGGTTAAGGTGCGGTGGAAAGAGTATATGGATGATCCGGTATTGACGGCCGGCATGTGCCAGCACGATAGGGATCAGGCGCACCTTGAGAGCATAAGCAAATTCAAGGCGCGTTTTACCGGCCGGGCGGCGTTTGAACTGGGTCCCCTTGCACCGCAAAAAACTGTCGAGGAAATAGCAAAGCACAACTGTGCCAGCCAGTTCCTTGGGGCAAAAGGCGTGCACATTGACCCTATGGGAAATGTTTTTAACGGACTTTGCTCCGGTATTATCATCGGCAACATAAATCAAACCCCGCTTGACCAACTATGGAAACAAATTGATTGGCGCAGCATGGGCCTTATTGATATACTCTTTAGAAGCGGCCCCGCCGGTATGCTGGAAAAGGCTGATAAAGCCGGTTTCAAGGCGAGCCGATATTATAGTGGAAGCTGCCATCTATGCACGAGCATTCGGGACTTCTTTTATAAAACAGGGAATCATAAATCCATAATAGGCCCTGCTCAGTGCTATGCATATGCGTCCGGTGATGGGGACGCGAATAGTTAGGAATCATATTATATGGCTCAAACCAGCATCGATACCATCTTCGGCAAAATGGCCTTGGATAATGGCCTATGCACAGATGAAGAACTCAAAAAATGCCTCGAACGTTTAAAAGCCCGCGAAGCTGAGAACACTCCAACAAACCTCGCGCAGGTTATGCTTGAACTAGGGGTGCTTACCCGTAGCCAGGCGGAACGACTCCGCACCAATCTTCGCGAGACTAAGGCAGGCACAGCCAATCCCACAGGAGCAGGCCCGGGCGTGGGCCATCAGATACCGGGTTACCAGATCATGGGCAAACTCGGCGCAGGCGCGATGGCCATAGTATATAAGGCTAGGCAGGTGAGCCTTGACCGTACCGTGGCGATCAAGATATTGCCCAAGAAGTTTTCCGAAAATCCCGATTACGTTGAGCGGTTTTACAAAGAGGGTCGCGCAGCCGCCAAGCTCAACCATAATAATATAGTCCAGGCCGTCGATGTAGGCGAAGCCGCCGGCCATCACTATTTCGTTATGGAATACGTCGAAGGCAAGACGATCTACGACGACCTTGCTGCGGGTAAGGTGTGCAAGGAAAAGGACGCGCTGGAGATAGTTATCCAGGTTGCAAATGCCTTGGCCCATGCACATGCCAAAGGCCTGATACACCGCGACGTAAAACCCAAGAACGTCATGATCAACGCCGCTGGGGTGGTTAAGCTTGCTGATATGGGTCTTGCCCGCGAGATGACGGATATCAAGGCCGCCCAGACCGAGGCTGGCCGAGCATACGGCACACCATACTACATCGCGCCCGAACAGATCCGCGGCGAAGTAGATATCGACGGCCGGGCGGATATTTACGCGCTGGGCGCGACGTTCTACCACATGGTTACGGGCAGGGTACCTTTTGAGGCGGCCAATCCATCTGACGTGATGCGTAAGCACTTAAAAGAGCCGCTCATCCCGCCGGACCACATCAATACATCACTTTCGGCTGGTGTAAGCGAAGTGGTAGAGACGATGATGGCCAAGAACAAGGCTGACCGCTATCAGAATATAGATGAACTCCTCAAAGACCTCAATTCCGTCAGGAACGGCGAGGTGCCGCTGGTAGCAAGGAAGAAATTCCAGATCGAAAGCCTGGAACAGCTTGAAAAAGGCGCAGCTATCGAATCAACGTCGAACACCAAAACCTACACGGAAGAGGCTATCTTAAAGTACCGCATCGGGATACTTGGGCTTGGCGCACTTTCTATGGTGCTCATAGTCATAATCATTTTTATGATTTCGAGATCATAAGGATTAGAGATTAGATTAATGGTTACGGGTTTAAAGGCATTCACCACGGAGAACACGGAGGGCACGGAGGTGTTTGAAAAATGGCAGGAATTCACCACGGAACTCACGGAACACACGGAACTGAAGCTGTAAATCGAAAACAATTTGCCACGGATTAACACGGATTTTCACTATTTATAGCTAAAAACAAAGACATGTAGGGATGGCGAAAAGCTAACAGAGCACAAGTAAATGGTAGATGCAAATCGACGGAAGCAATTAGCAGAGTTGTTGCAGCATTTTGTCGCGGGACAAATGACAAACGATGAGTTTGAGGACAAGTCTCTTGAAATAATTAAAAGCAGCAAGGATGCTGCACTTTTGGAAATCCGTGATGAAGCTTGCTGTCTTTATAGTGACACACATGAATATCGATTGAGAGGCCGTTATTCAATTGAAAAAGATGGATGCCATCAAATCGCGCATTGGATAGCATTTCTCCATTCTGAATTTGAATACGAATGGCCCAAAAATCGGATTTCCTGGATTAAAAAGGCACTTGGCCTAATGATTTGGTTAGGATTGTTATTAGCCACATGTGTTTTTGTAGTTATTGCCATGTATTTTGGAATGTCCCTGGCGTTTTATTTCCCTCGCCCATATTCAGTTTGGCTAGGGTATTTTTTGGGTGCTTTGTCTTTCATTTCTGCCGGATTATTAGTAATTTACATTTGGCGGTTTTATGCAACTTATTGCTTTAATAGGCTAAAGCAAAAATGCGGAAGTATGGTAACCCGGATATCTGGCCGTTCATACGAGATGAGGATTTAGAACGCATTAAAGCAAAACCAAAATTTTTGTAAAATCTGCACACACTTGCTTGCATTCGCGAACTTCCTGATTTGCAATCGCTGAAAATTCAAAAATCCAGAGTTCAAAGAATACCTGATTACAGCTTGGGCTAAAGACTCCAAGCTAATAATAAGGAAGAGAACTTTCTAAGGAACAGAATCAAAAAAGGGGGTGGGCAATATTACCCATAGCTGCGCTATCGCTTGCTATGGGCTACTCCCTGTCGCCCCGGCCGGGGCTGAAAAGCAATTTGGAATTACTGAATGAGAAATGGCTGGGGAGTTCGATATTGGAATTATACATGGCACAAAGAGTTACGGTTTAAGAAAAATTTAACGCTGATTGCGCCAATTTTTTAAAAACGATAATCACGAATTGCACGGACAAGCACGAAACAAATTAGAAAAAGCTAACGAAAGGCAAATTACAAACAAGACGAGGTAGATCGCTTCGCGACCACTTTCTGCGGATTCCTCCGCCTCACTTCGCTATCGCTCGATTCGGCTGTCGGAATGACAAGTCACTCGTTTAGCACTGAATATTCATGGTGGGCAAGAGTACTTGCTCACCCTACGAATTAAATAACTAAAAAGCCACTTTCGGTGCCTGGCGCATGTTGACGTCTTCGATCTCGAAGTATTCTTCGGGGGTGAACTTGAACATTGATGCGATTATATTTGACGGGAACATCTGCACTTTCGCATTCAAGTCGCGCACATTGCCGTTATAAAAACGCCGTGCGCCCTGGATGCGGTTTTCGGTGTTGGCAAGTTCTGTCTGG
>MHYB01000096.1:7833-13461 GCA_001824635.1 Planctomycetes bacterium GWF2_50_10 | reverse complement strand
CCTGCCGCAATGCCCCTACAAGCACATTTTCATCAGCAGCCTGGGAACTGGGATTGCCCGTGGAAGAGATCGCCCTTTCGCGAGCCTCAGCGAGCTTTTCAAAAATCTCACGCTCGTGCTTTGCGTAACCTTTGACTGTTTCAATGAGATTGGGGATCAGGTCATAGCGGCGTTTAAGCTCGGTATCGATGCCAGACCACGATTCGCAGATCTGCTGCTTGAGCTTGACAAACGAATTATATATGCCGATCACCCATATTAGGGGTAAAATAATTATTGCCGCGATTATCAAAATTTCAATGCCATTCATAAAATTCTCCTATTTTCTATTCAACTCTCTAATCACAAATTTCTAATAACTGCTCGGTAAATATCTCGCCCTTTCAGGGCTATCCTTTGCTTGGATTTTGACCCAGGGCTGCGCTTCACTCCACCCTGGGCTATCATATCGCGCCCCTTTGGGGCTTTGCAAAAGAGCCTCGAGTCCGGGAGCTAACGCCGCCCAGCTATGCGTTCTATTCGCCCTTTCAAGGCAAAGAACACAGCCTAGCTGCGCTAGACTGTGCCACAAGACCGAGTTTCAGGTTCTTTTGACTAAAGGAGTTTCTACAGAGCACAAATCTCAAATCACTAATTTCTAAGAACTACTCTCAAATCTTCTGCTGGTCTATAACATACTGTGGTATTCGCCCTAAAATTCCATTTACCATGTCCGTGGCAACGCGAAAATCCTCCGGCTCAAACTTGCCGCTTCGCCATATTATAATGTTTTTCAAATCGAACTGTATGGAAAACCGCGGCGAGGCGAGCAGGTATTCCATCATGCCCTGGTGGATGATGTCGTATGCCCATTTCTTATCCGGCGACTTGACATAAAACTGGCTGCTGAACTGCGCGGATTCAAAATCGATGTCGTCAAGGCCTACGAATTCGCCGAGCTTGTCAAATATGTTTTCAGGCCGGATAAAGAGCGGCTTGAGCAGGAACGGGCTTTCGACGATTATCGCTGAAAAATTATAATGATGGGTCTGCGTGGTTTTGCCCGTGTGAGTTGTTACCTGGTAATGATAATCAAACCCCAGAAACGGCCGAGAGCTGATCTTGCCCTGCATGATATTATAGCCATAGCGGTTTGAGCCTTGCCTGAGACAATCAAAAGATGAATAATCGTCATCTAGCCCGTAAACCTTTGTCGGGCTGTAATCAAGACCGTTGGAAACCGCCCATTGTTCCAGTGCCTTGCGTCGGGCAAGCGTGGCCCGATGCTGAAATATCCCGGCCACAGCTATAGCCGCTACGATGAGAACAATTATGACGATTTGTTCCATGGAGGAAAATTTACCACTTTACGCAGATAAAATCCAGTGCTATTGGCAATATCACCGCAACATCACATTGGCGATATTGAGATAGAGCAGCAGCGTGGCAATATCGGCTATCGCCAGGATAATCGGCCCGCTGGCGACTTTTGGGTCTTTGCTCCACGCGTAAACAGCCATTGGAATCGCAACGCCCAGTACGCACGCAGCCATGATAGCAAAAAAGATGCTGTAACCTATCGCAAGGGCAACCTGCACGTTCCCGCGCCACATCCAGGCCACGAATCCCACCACCGCCCCGCTTCCCATTCCCAGCAGGAATGAAGTTATGAATTCGTTGCGCACGGCGATCAGGAAATACTTCTTATTTACAATATCGCGGTGGAGCCTTTGCAGCGTTATCGTCATCGACTGCATTGAAACACTTTCGCCAAGCGCAAGGACGACCGGTATAAAAAGCGCAAAAATAATTATATGATCCAGCAGTTTTTCATATATGCCGACAACAAAAGCACATAAAAGCCCTCCGAGAATATTGCACAACAGCCAGGGAAAGCGATTCTTAAATGCTCCCCAGGGCGAGCGTCTTTTCGCCGCCGCCAAATGCACGCCGATAAGCTGAAAAATATCATCGTGAACATGCTTGCGGTTCACATCTATCATCGCATCCGTGAGATGCGTTAAATCCACCATTCCCTCAAGTTTGCCGTCTTCATCGACGACGGGCAGGGCCAAATACCGATGCTTGTAAAAGAGTTCGCACGCCATCTGCACGCTCGCAGTAACGGGTACAGACACAATATCCTTAAGCATGATCTGCGAAATTATATCTGTCGGCTGGCTCATAAGCAGGCTGCGCACCGGCACTACCCCGACAAGCCGTTTCTGATCATCGGCCACATAAAAATAAACAATCTGCTGGGTAATGCCCCTGCAATGGCAATGGTGCATCGCTTCGCCGACCGTCTGGTCGTCACGAAGAAAAATAAATTCCCGCGTCATGTGCGAAATAACCGGGTCACCAAGGCTGCTCTGCTTAAGTCTTGCCACTAAAGTCCCAAAAAAAGCCCGCCATCATAACAGGCAAAATTTCAATCTTGTTGCCAACACAAACTCATGTTATTAATATCGGTAAATAAGATGATCAAATTACCCGTAACAAAAGAAATTAAATCGCTAATCAATCTCGCCGTTGCCGAAGACCTTGGCACAGGCGACGTGACAAGCAGCCTCACCGTCCCCACCGGCCTCAAAGGCACCGCACGCCTTGTTACGCGAGAGGATATCACCGTTTGCGGAATGGAACTCGTCGAGGCTATTCTAAAAACGTATGACAGCCGACTAAAACTGGCTACCTCTATCCCAGACGGCGGACGGGCAAAAAAAGGACAACTCCTTGGCACAATCACCGGCCCCATGCGGCCCCTGCTCTCAGCCGAGCGAGTGGTACTCAATTTCCTCCAGCATCTAAGCGGGATATCAACCGCAACAGCCCGTTACGCAAAACAAGCAAAAGGCACCCGCGCCTTTGTATATGATACCCGCAAAACAACGCCTGGCTTTAGAACCATCGAAAAATATGCCGTACTCTGTGGCGGCGGCAAAAACCATCGCACCGGCCTTTATGACGCTATCCTCATAAAGGATAACCACCTTGCCACATTCGGCCCGCGCCTGGCCGCCAAACTTGCCGAACTGGTCGAAAAAGCACAAAAAATTAAAGGCCTCAGGTTTTTTGAAGTCGAAGTCGACAGCCTCTCCCAGCTTGAAGAGGTGCTCAAGGTCAAAGGCGTCGATATCGTTCTGCTTGATAATTTTACGCCTGCCCAGATGAAAAAAGCGGTCAAAATGCGAAACAGCATAAAAGGCAAAAAACCTCAGCTCGAAGCATCCGGCGGCATAACACTCAAAAACATCAAAGCAGTCGCCCAAACCGGCGTGGAGCGTATCTCGGTTGGAGCGATCACCCATTCAGCCCCCGCCGTCGATATAGGCCTGGATATTTAATGCACACCGACGCGCTTAACCCGGACCTCATCACCCCCGGCCTCAAAACTGCCCGCATCGGCTCGCAGGTCATTGTGTTTTCGTCCACCGCCAGCACCAACGATATCGCATGGCATTATGCCGCAAAAAAAGCCAACGACGGACTTGCCGTCTTTGCCGAAGAACAATCCGCGGGCCGCGGCAGAACCGGCAACAAATGGCTCTCCACCGCAAGCCAGTCCATTCTCTGCTCGATAGTCTTGATGGACGAAAAGCTTGAGCCGGAAATGCTCACTCTCACCTCAGCTGTAGCCGTCGCCGCAGCCATCGGCACCTGCGGGAAAAACCAAGCCAAGATCAAATGGCCAAATGATATTCTGCTCAACTCCAAAAAAGTGTCCGGTATCCTTCTCGAATCCAAAATTTCCCGCGGCAAAAAAAACTACGTCCTGGGCATCGGCATCAACTGCCACCAGTCGCCCGAAAGCTTCGATGAACAGATCCGCCCCATCGCCACCAGCATCGATATCGAAACCGGCGCAAACATAGATCGCATCAGCCTCTGTAAGCGCCTCCTCGTTAGCCTTGATGAATGGCTCATTACAGCGGCCAACGAAAAGCAGGCAGTGATCGACAAGTGGCTCGAACTTAATACCCAGTTACACAGCCGCGTAAGCCTGAGGCACAATAACCGCACCTTCACCGGCGTCGTCATCGGCATTGATCCCCAAAAAGGCCTCATTGTCCAGATCGAAGGCGGCGGCGTCAGGATTTTCGACGCCGGCCACACATCAAACGTAAGGTAAATGTTTATTCCTGTTCGGTTTTGGTCTGGTTCTGTTCAAAACTGGTAGTTTTGCGGTTTGGTTTCAAGTATGATAATGCTGTTTTCTGATTATGCAAATTTAGATTATGGAGCTTCAAAATGGCTGAAAAGTTTGACGTGATAGTGATCGGCGGCGGCCCCGGCGGATACGCAGCCGCAATAAGGTGTGCCCAGCGCGGCGCAACAGTTGCCCTGGTCGAAAAGGCCTCAATGGGCGGTACCTGCCTCAACGTAGGCTGCATACCATCTAAAGCACTCCTCGCCTCCGCACATACACTGTTGCGAGCAAAACACGCCGCCGTAATGGGTATAGATATCACCGGCGCAACCCCAAACTGGGCAAAGATCCAGCAGCGAAAGAACATGATCGTCCAGAGCTTTGTAAAAGGTCTTGGCGGCTTGGTACAGGCAAATAAAGTAAAAATCTTCACCGGCCGCGGTATATGCACAAGCCAGACAACGGTCAAGGTCGAATCTCCCGCCGGCGCCACAGAGATCGAGGCATCAAAGATAATCCTGGCCACCGGCTCCGAAGCCATTAACATCCCCGCCTTCCCATTTGATGGCCAGACAATAATTTCCAGCACCGAAGCCCTTTCGCTTTCAGCTATACCCGCCTCGATGGCAGTCATCGGCGGCGGCGTAATAGGTTGCGAAATGGCTTGCGTCTACGCTGCCATGGGCACAAAGGTAACGATAATCGAAGCCCTGTCCCAGCTTTTGCCAAAAGAAGAACCATGGATCGCCCGTATCCTCGCAGCCGAATTCAAGAAGCTCGGCATAGAAACCCTTGTCGGCCAGGCAGTGCAATCGGTAGATAAATCATCATCGCCCGCAAAGGTCATGCTCGCCAATGGCCAGGCGATCGAAGCGGAAAAGGTGCTCGTAGCTGTGGGCCGAAAAGCCATCTGCGACGGGGAAACCGTGGCCAACCTCAAGCTCGAAATGAACCGCTCAGCGGTAAAGATCAATAACAGGATGGAAACCAACGTCCCCGGCGTTTACGCCATCGGCGATGCCGTCGCAACCACTTATCTCGCCCACGGCGCCTTCGCCGAGGCAGAGATCGCAGCCGTCAACGCCACCGGTGGCAGCGAACAAATGTACGATTACGAACTCATCCCAAGAGCCGTTTACTCGTTCCCCGAAGTTGCCTCCGTAGGCCTGACAGAAGCCCAGTGCGCCGCCAAAAATATAGCCGTCCGCGTCGGCAAGAGCTATTTCCGCACTAACGGCAGGGCCGCGGGCGAAAACGAAACCGTCGGCGAAGTCCATGTCATCCGCGATACTGCCGCCAATAAAGTCCTCGGCGTGAGCATGGTCGGCCCAGCAGTAACAGAGCTTATCGGCGCAGCAAGGGCGATGCTTGGCTCCAGCGAGCATATCGAGCACGTCATGTTCCCGCATCCCACGGTTTCCGAAGTACTTAGGGAAAGTTGGGAAGATGCATTTGGGGTTTCCCTCCACGCCCCGCCTAAGGTATAATGATCGGCTCGA
>MHYB01000096.1:1215-7798 GCA_001824635.1 Planctomycetes bacterium GWF2_50_10 | reverse complement strand
TGCTCCGTATTTACGATTGCGGCCTAAAGCCGTACGATAAAATGCTGCAATTCCAGATGATTCTGGTCAATCACCGTTCTCAGGGCAAGATTCCCGATACGGTTATACTGGTTGAGCACACCCCAGTTGTCACCCTTGGCGCCAGGGAATCAATGAACAAGCTGCTGGTCTCCGAAGCGGATTTCGCAGCCAAGAACATCGATTTGGTACCAATCCGCAGGGGCGGCGGCGCCACCGCCCATAACCCCGGCCAACTCGTCTTTTACCCTATACTCGGCCTTGACGAACTTGGCCTTGGCATCACCGAGTACATCAGGCAGCTTGAAGCCATCGGTATCGAGCTTCTGGCCGCCTTTGACGTCCAGGCACAGCAAAAGACCGGCTTTCCCGGCCTTTGGGTAAGTGATCGAAAAATCGCATCCATCGGCGTCCGCGTTTCCAGGCACGTTACTTTCCACGGCATGGCCATAAACTTCTCCAACGAGCTGGACATTTTCAAAACAATCGTGCCATGCGGCCTTGACGGCGTCGAAATGACATCTGTAATGCACCAAACCGGCATAAAGCCCGATATGGACTTGGCCAAAAACAAGCTCAAAGAAATCCTGCCAAAATACTGGGCCAAAGAAGGACAGGTGGAATATGGTTCAAAATAGGCTCCCCGAATGGCTTCGCCGTCCCATGCCCGCCGGCGGTCAGTTTTATGATACCTCCAAAACGCTTTCCGAACTAAAGCTGGAAACCATTTGCACAAATGCCTGCTGCCCCAACCGCGGTGAATGCTGGAAGAACGGAACAGCTACAGTTTTGATCCTTGGCAACATCTGCACACGAAATTGCCGTTTCTGCTCCGTCGCCAAAGGCAAACCCCTTCCCCCCGATCCCACCGAACCCGCAAGAGTAGCCCAACTCGCGGTAAAGCTCAATTTAAAGTACCTCGTCATAACCTGCGTAGACCGTGACGATCTGCCCGATGGCGGCGCGGCCCATTTCCGCGACGTCATCACAGAAACCCGAAAAGCCGTCGAAGGCATACGATTCGAGATACTCACAGGCGATTTCAGGAACACCCAGGAACAGGCCCTGGCGATACTCGAAACCGCCCTGCCGTTCGTCTTCGGCCACAATATCGAAACAGTTCCTTCGCTTTATTCAAAAGCTCGCCCCGGCGGCAATTACCAGCTGAGCCTCACACTTCTTAAAAAAGCCAAGGACATGCTCAACTGCCCCACCAAATCCGCGATGATGCTCGGCCTGGGCGAAAAAGATGAAGAGATCGAAGCCGTATTAAGCGATTTGCGAGCAGTAAATTGCGACCGCGTCTCCATCGGCCAATACCTCAGACCTTCAAAGGATTCTCTCGAAGTCGTCGAATACGTCCACCCCGACAAATTCGACTTCTGGGCAGCCCGCGCAAAACAACTCGGCTTCACCTGGGTAATGTCCAGCCCCTTCACCCGAAGCTCCTACCACGCCGAAACAGAAACCGCCTAAAGCAGCCGCTCCGCACGATCACCAACACGCATTTATACCGGGGAAACCACCAATTTCCTGCTGAATTAACCAAATTTTAACTGTTTTACCTGGTTGTGAAAAGTTAACACTTGCTTTTAACCCTTTGCGTGATAATCTTCACGGGCTAACTTTTTTGGAGAAATTTATGGGACATGGCCCTTCTAGCGACTGGAGTTTTGACAGAGCGTCTTCATTTAAAACCCGGGTAGGTATTTGGATGTTTCTGCTGTATGCGATCATCTATGCCGGCTTTATCATCGTTAACACATTCGACCCGCAGATCATGGGATCGGATATCGGCGGTTATAACCTGGCCATCCTCTATGGATTCGGGTTGATCGTTTTCGCACTCATGCTCGCCTTCGTCTATAACGCAACCTGCACAGCCGCAGAAGAAGAACTCAACGGTCCCACCCCGGACCTCATCAAAGAAGAAGAGGAGACTGACTAATGTATGATGTATCCACCTGGGCAATAATCGTATTCACCAGTTTTGTAGCATTTGTGCTTTGGATGTCATATTATTTCGCACGGCGAACAAAAACCGCAAAAGGCTATTTCGCCGCCGGCGGCAACATCCATTGGTCCGTTAACGGCATCGCATTCGCAGGAGATTATCTTTCCGCCGCATCCTTCCTTGGCATTTGCGGAATGATCGCAACATACGGCTACGACGGCTTTCTTTATTCCATCGGTTATCTCGCCGGCTGGATAGTCGCTCTATTCGTCGTCGCCGAACCCATGAAGAGACTGGGCAAATTCACATTTACAGATGCCCTCGATTCGAAGTTTAATTCCAAGGGCATTCAATTAACTGCTGCACTTAGCACGCTGGTCGTTTCCATCTTTTATCTGATCCCGCAGATGGTCGGAGCCGGCACGCTCGTCACACCCCTCCTTGGGCTTTCGCATACCACGGGAGTAGTGATGGTTGGCACTCTCGTTATTATTATCGTTGCTACCGCCGGCATGGCATCTACAACGTATGTACAGTTCCTAAAAGGCGGCCTGCTGATCATATTCTCGATCGCACTTGTCATCGTCACTCTTTATAACGGCCTGTCCACTAATCCCAACGCAAGCCAGCACGACCCCTACCACCAGTTCAAAACGCTTGCCGTCGACATGTCCTCAGGAAAGCCCGTCCCGGCAGATAAATCATATACTTTTGTCTCCACCACCGAAGCCGCCAAAGGCCTCACTTTCGCCAAGCTCTCTTCACAGGGCACCGAAACCTGGTGGCACAGCACAAAGGACGCCAACGGCCTTGATGTCCTTACCGAAGCATATTGGGTTACAAATCTTGTCATCCCCGTCAAAGACAGCAAAGGCAACCTCGTATCGACTCTCTATAACGGCATCCCAATTACTGACAGCAAACCTCTTCAGGCCGGACACATCAAAGACCTTAAATTCAAAGATCAGTCCGTTGCTGAATTGCGCAATGTCAGCATCCCGCAATTCCTGCGTGGCATAAAAGAAAGCACTATCATCCGTTTCCTCAGCAAACCAGTTAAAGATGGCGATAATAAGGTAACCGTCTATTACCAAAAGGCCACGCCCGGCCGCGAAATTCTCACACCAGGTCTCAAGTTCAAGGTCGATGCCGCCAAAGGCGCAACTTTCATGGATAAGCTTAATTTCGCCTCTCTGATGCTTGCCCTGTTCTTGGGAACAGCGGCTCTGCCCCATATTCTCATCCGCTATTACACCGTTGCAACCCCCTCCGCGGCACGCAAGAGCACGATCGTCGCAATTGCCGCGATAGGCTTCTTCTACATTCTCACCCTCTTTATGGGTCTCGGCGCAATGGTCAATGGCGTCGTCGATCTCACCGATAACAATATGTCCGCTCCGCTATTGGCAAAAAGCTTCGGCATAACACTCTTTGCGGTAATTTCTGCCATTGCTTTTGCTACCGTGCTTGGCACAGTCAGCGGACTCATCGTAGCGGCCTCCGGAGCTGTGGCACATGACTTGATGGACCGCTTCTTCGGCATGAAATTAACCGACCACAACAAAGTAAGGGCAGGTAAAGTTGCCGCTATCGTCGTAGGCATAATGGCCATGTTCCTCGGCGTGATGTTCAAAGGCATGAATGTTTCATATCTTGTCGGCTGGGCTTTCGCCGTTGCCGCTTCAGCGAATCTCCCCGCGATCATCATGCTGCTTTTCTGGAAGGGCACTACCTCAAAAGGCATCGCCGCGTCTATCGTAACAGGCATTGTCTCATCTGTGGGCATGATCCTTCTCTCACCCGACATGTTTGAAAAATACGGCCTGCTGCGATCATCGGCGCCTATCGCACTCGATAATCCGGGCATCATTTCAATACCACTGAGTTTCCTCGTGCTGGTTATAGTTTCGCTTTCGACGAAAAAGAAAGCCGAACAAACCCCAGCCAAGGAAATGGAATTCGCCGCGGCTAATTGATCACCGCTACTTAACCAGCCCCGCGGCCATACCCCTGTATGGCCGCATTTTTTTCATCCCTCGCCGCCCACTTAGCAAATCGAAAAAAACATATTTGACTTACCAGTTCTACTCTGTCTATAATTACGCTTGGTTAATTTATAGGAGGAAGTATGAAAACCATTTGCTTCTTAACTGTCTGCCTATCATTGATTACTCCTCTTTATGCACAGGATCACTGGTCCGCTCCCCAGCCGCTTACAGATATCGCCGGCGATTTCAATACCGCCGCACCATTTTTAAGTTATGACGGCAAGAGCCTGTATTTCAGAAGTGACCAAAACCGCCAAAATGTCTCATCACGATTTTACGTCGCAACAAGGCCACAGCCCGACGGCTCATTCTCCACCGTTACTGAACTGACCCAGCTCAATGATGCAAATTCCTATTCAATAACCCAGCCCAACGGCTCGATTATTTATAAAACTCCATCCTTCCCAATTGGATATATCTGGGTCTCACCCGACAATTTGCTGCTGTACTATACCGAACTCGCAAAAAGCAGCATTTACTGTGTCAGCCGTGTTGATCAAGATCAGCCTTGGAAACGCACCGGCCAGCGCATATATCCTAACCCAAATTTTTATTACTTATCGACATTCGGTCGATTTAGCTTCACCGGCGACGAACTGCTCATGGCTATAGCTTCAAATTCCGCACGCTATCCCAAACCTCTTATAAAAGAGTTGATTCCCAAATCCCCGCTATACACTGATGAGATCGCTTTCACTGCCAGGATTACCGTTGCTGATATTTTCGGGCCCGTTTCAAACGCCCCCACTTTGAATTCGCGCAGCATTGATACAGACCCGTTTCTAATATCCGATGGCCTGACCATCTATTTTGCTTCCGACAGGGATGCAAATAATTTCAATATTTTCAAAGCCTCTCGGCCCACAAGAACCGACCAGTTTTCATATCCCGAAAGGATAACCGACCTGGAAATACCAGGCTTCGACTTACGCTGCCCATGTCTCAGTTCCGATGGTAAAACGATCTATTTTGAAGCCCAGCAAACATCAGGCACCGCGACAAAATGTGACATATATTATTCCCGACTCCTGGAAGAGCCTGTTTCTTTAGCCTCTCACCTGATGGCTCATGCCGCAATCGAAAAAGATAAAGCTTCCGCCGCGCTTGCAAACGCACAGGATTACGAGCACCAGGCCATGATCAATCTCAATACTGCTCTCAATACCCCAGCTTATCGCCCATCTTTTAAGAGCCTCCTCAAAACCCGGATATTGCTTTCCCTCTCAATCCTCCGCGACAAGACCGCAGACGAAACCCTCCAGAAAGCAATCACCGATTTGGAAAAAGCATTTAACTGTATCCCATAAAAAGCCTGCACCGAACAATATATAAATTTTATAGCGATTGAAGCAACTTGCCATACCCGCGCATGCGAGTATCCAGTTCACTTCGCACTCTTCACACTCTTCACACTTCCGCACTTCCACACTCTTCTAACCTTGTTCCTTGTCACTTACCACTTTTTATCGCACTTCCGCACTTTGGCACTTCCGCACTAGGCACTAAGCACTAAGCACTAAGCACTTCCTTGCCTTCCCCCCCAATCTGCGGTATCATTCCCTCTTACGCAAATACCTTAATTCACGGAAAAAATTATGGCCGAGCAGTTATCAAAAATCTATCAGCCCACGGAAGTTGAAGCCCAGATCGCCGAGATTTGGCTTAAAAACAAGTATTTTCACGCCCAGCCCCCCTCAAAAGGCGGCCCGGACTCAAAACCCTATACCGTAGTGATCCCGCCCCCCAACGTAACCGGCGCGCTACACATGGGCCATGCCCTCAATAATACCTTGCAGGACATTCTCATTCGCACCAAGCGTATGCAGGGCTTTAACACCCTGTGGATGCCAGGCACCGACCACGCAGGCATCGCGACCCAGTCCGTCGTCGAGAAAAAAGCATTCAAAGAGACCGGCCAAACCCGCCACACGCTGGGCCGCGAAAAGCTCGTTTCCATGATCTGGGACTGGAAAAACCAGTACGGCTCCCGCATTCTCGACCAGCTAAAAGCCATTGGCGCCTCCTGCGACTGGGATCGCACACGCTTCACCCTCGACGACATTTGCGCAAAAGCCGTTCGCGAAACATTCGTAAACCTCTTCAAAAAAGGTCTTATCTACCGCGGCAAACGCCTGGTCAACTGGGACCCCGCCCTGCAGACCGCAGTGGCCGATGACGAGATCGAACACAAAACCGTTCAGGGCAACTTCTACTATATAAAGTACCCCCTAACCAACGGCTCAGGCCATATAACCGTCGCCACCACCCGTCCCGAAACCATGCTCGGCGACACAGCCGTTGCCGTAAACCCCAAGGATGAACGTGCATCCGCATTTATAGGCCAGCAAATCCCCCTGCCCTTCGTAAACCGGATAATCACCATCATAGCAGACGACTACGTCAAACGCGGCGAAGGCACAGGCTTTCTGAAGGTAACCCCCGCCCACGATCCGAACGACTACGAAATAGGCCTGCGTCACAATCTGGAAATGATAAACATTTTCACTCCCGATGCCAAAATCAACGAAAACGGCGCACAGTTTGCCGGCATGGATCGCTACGC
>MHYB01000096.1:350-966 GCA_001824635.1 Planctomycetes bacterium GWF2_50_10 | reverse complement strand
CGGGTCCTCGTCGGTCACCCAGCCCGTGTCCACGGCGTTCATGTGGATGCCGTCGTGGATATAGTCGGCGGCCGCGGTGCGCGTCATCATGTTCAGCGCGGCCTTGGCCATGTTGGTGTGCGGGTGGCGCGTGGTCTTGAACTTGCGGTAGAACTGCCCCTCCACCGCCGAGACGTTGACGATATGCTTGTCCCGCCCGGGGACGCGCAGCATCAGCGGCTTCAGCCGCGCGTTTAAAATGAAAGGGGCCACTGCGTTAACCAACTGCACTTCCAGCAGCTCCACCGCCGGCACCTCGGCCATCAGCATGCGCCAGGAATTGCGCCCGCGCAGGTCCACCTGCTGCAGGTCCTGGTCCAGCCGGCCTTCGGGAAACAGCCCCGCCTGCGCGGCCTTCTCGCCGGGCAGCAGCTCCACCTGCGACAGGGCCGCCGCGTGCGTAAGCCCGGCGGTCTCCGACAGCGTCTGCGGCAGGGCCGCGGCCAGCTGGGCGGTCCCGGCGGCGGGGCCCTCGGGCAGCATATGGTAGCCGCGCAGGCCCTCGTAGGCGCCCAGCAGGGCGCGGGCGGCCTCGGGCAGGTCCTTCAGCGGGCCCTGCTCGCGCTCCATCATATGG
>MHYB01000096.1:0-72 GCA_001824635.1 Planctomycetes bacterium GWF2_50_10 | reverse complement strand
GCCGGTGAGCAGGGCCACGCGGCCCCGCAGGTCGGCGGTCTCGGTGCGCTTGAAATAGTTAACCTCGGCGCA
>MHYB01000095.1:35419-40779 GCA_001824635.1 Planctomycetes bacterium GWF2_50_10 | reverse complement strand
AAACCATGTCTGCAGAGAGCACCGTTTGCTTTTTTGCGTTTCCGAAGGCTCTTCCGGGCCTGCAGTAGGCGCAATTAGCGGCGGTGCTCTTTTTCATTATGAGCATCCCCCATATAAACCATAAGCGGAGATAGTGCGCTCACATTTTGGAAAGGCCAAAGAAATGACAAGGCGGTTTGCTAAAATCCTGTTCTGGTATTATATTGAGCGGGCCTGCTTCCTGCCCGCGGCGATCACGGCTTATATCCACTGCGCAGCCGTAAGAAAGATGTGCAATGCCTACGCCCAAGCACTGGCGGAGAAATACAGGCGACAGAAAATCAGACACCGAAATCACACCCAACCGCAAACGATGCCCAAAAATCCCCCCGCCCTCGGTCTTTAAATAATAAATTTTAAATAGTAAATCGCAAATACCCCCAATCCCCCCAGCCACCCCCAAACCCCCATCTTTTCTTCAAATAATCAATAATCCTTAATCAATAATCAATGAAAGCCCCCCAAACACCCCCCAGAAAATTCACTTGACACCTTTTTTTTCATGTACAACAACTTGCGCAAGCCCCCCAAAAAACCGCACTGCGATCCCCAAAAACCCACCTTTAACTCAAAACTCAAACTTCAAAACCCAAAACTCCCCCCTCCCTCTACCCCTAACCCCAACTTGCGCGAATTTTCAAAAAGCCATCCAAAGTATCCTCACCCCCGAAACCGCCATCGCCCCCGCCAGCAGCCGCACAACCCACACCGAATGCAGTTTCCGCGATAAATACGCCCCCAACTGTGCCCCAGGCACCACGCCTAATATCAAAAAAACCGTGATCAGCCCCCGCCCGTCCAGCGAACCGTCGAATAAATGCACCGCAGTCGCACAGCCGCTCATGATCATCAACACAAATAAGCTCGTCGCCGTGGCAATATGCACCCCAAAACCCAGCACATATATCATCGCCGGCACATGAATTATCCCCACGCCAATACCCAAAAGGCTCGACAACAGCCCAACTCCCGTACTTATCAACGCCCCCAGCTTCAAACCCGCCGCCGTGGGCTTAAAATCGCACCCATTTACCCCCGAAGCCATGTCCTTAGCAGGCCTGAGCATTAGGTAAGCCGATACGATAAGCATAACCAGCCCAAAAGCCACATCGAAAGTCCTGGTTTTAATATAACCTATCAAAAACGCCCCCGCGATAGCCCCCGGCACCGCCGCAACCGCGAATACCATGCCCGCCCTGTAATTGATCCGCCGCTGCCACGCGTAAGCAGCCGAACCTGACAGCGAATTAGCGAAGATCATCGCAAGCGAAATAGCCGTTATAACCTCCGGCCGCATGTGCGGATAGCAAAGCAGCAGGATTGGCACCAGCACCACCCCGCCGCCTACCCCGATGAGCGTCCCTAAAACCCCCACAAAAAAGCCCAGCGGTATAAAAAGCCATTCCATCCTAAGCCGTTCGCAGCTGGGCATCCAGCGATTGCGCCAGCTGTTGCAGAATCACATTCTGGAATGAATCGACCATCTCATGGGTCAGCGTACCCTCATCGTTCCTGAACCGAAGCGACAGCGTTACGCTCTTTTTCCCTGCCGCAACAGGCTTGCCGCGGTAAATACCCACAAAATTTACATTTTCAAGCTCTTTCGGTGCCGCCTTGCCCACAGCCGTCTCGATATCCACCCACCGCTTGTCCTCATCGACTATGATGGAAAGGTCACGGTCGATCGCCGGGAAACGGGGAATTGGCTTTATCTTTTTGGCACCAGCCTGCATATTGCCCAGCACGCTAAAATCAATCTCCGCACCGGCAAAGGACGTATTTTTGATATCCAGCGCGTCAAGCACTTCCTTTGACGCAATCCCCGCAAAGCCTGCCGGGATCGAATTGATCGTAACTTGGGCCCCTGCCGACGCCCAAGGCAGCTGGGCCGAGGCAAATTCAACTTTTGCATCCCTGTCCAGCATCCTGGCTATCGCCTCAATAACCCCGCGAATTTTCCGCAAATCACCCTGTGAAATGATCCCAACCATGGTCTGCTGGAGCGGCAGTTTTTCCCCCGGGGCGGGCTTAAATGTATCGGCTATCTCATAGAGATCGATATCAGCGTTTTTAGCGTGCAAATTGGTACGGAAGCACTGGGCAAGTGACCCGATGAGGTTCTGCCGGAGCAGGTTTGCACTCTTTCGGCTTACATCGGTAACAGCCAGGTGCCCCGCCCTGTCCACGCCCGAAAACAGTTTGGCTATGACATCGTCCACAAACGTCACGCTTATGGTTTCGTAAAAACCAGCGGCATTGAGCGTATTTCTTACCACGCCCAAAAGCCTCTGCCGTTCATCCGGACTGACGACATCGATGCATATGCGTCCCTGGATGGGCAATTTGTCGAATCCATGCAGCCGGGCAAATTCCTCGATAAGATCAGCCTCGCGGTACAGGTCGTTTCGCCAGGTGGGGATGGTGCAAGTGAGCAGATCTTCGGCTTTGGCCTGCGGATCAAGCCCCAGGGCCGAAAGAACAGCCAATACCTGCGACTGCTTGACCTCTATGCCCAAAAGGGCCTTAAGACGGCTAAGCCGAAGCGAAACGGTCTTGGCCGTCGGTTTTTGCGGATACGCGTCAACAACTCCTTTTGCCGCAAGTCCGCCGGCAACCATAGTTATAAGATGGGCCGTTCGCTGCGATGCCCAGTCGATGTTTTCAATATCCACAACGCGTTCAAAACGATAGCAGGCATCAGATTTGATGCCAAGCTTGCGTGAGGTAGTTCGTACCGTAAGCGGGGCAAAATGGGCATCTTCCAGAAGTATGGCGGTTGTAGAATCACTGACTTCCGAATCAAGACCACCCATTACCCCAGCCAGGGCTACAGGGCGGGATTTATCGGCTATGACGAGCATTGCGGGGTTTAAGTCGCATTTGGATCCGTCAATCGCGGTAATACGTTCGCCTGCGATGCCCTTGCGGACAACGATCTTTGCGCCATCGATTTTGGCAAAGTCAAAAGCATGCGGCGGCTGGCCCGTTTCCATCATGGCGTAATTTGTGGCGTCTACGACGTTATTTACTGACCGAAGCCCCACTGCTTCGAGCCGGGTTTTCATCCAATCCGGGGTAGGGCCGATCTTTACCCCCTCAATAACCCTTGCCGTGTACCGACCGCAAAGCGCCGGCTCAGCTATCTCGACTTGCACCATCGTGGCGCAGTCCCGCTCGGAGGTGGGCAGTTCGATCTTGGGCAATTTGATAGTTTTACCGGTAGCGGCAGCCAATTCACGGGCTATGCCGATGTGCCCAAGGCAATCACCGCGATTTGAGGTGATCTCAAAATCGATAACCGTATCTGAGCCGACTGTCTCGATGGATTCGAATGGAAAGCCCCTGTCAGACAGCAGCGAGCCGATCTGCTGGGCACTGAGGTCGAAATCAACATAGTCACGCAGCCAATTGAGCGATATCTTCATAATATTTCCGCAAAACCTAAATATAAAGTAAACCAATAGGGTAATAAGGCATCATCCCACTGTCAACCACAGATTTAAACCGATGAGCCTTGATTTTGGCGAGATTCAATGGTACTTTAGCCTAAATTTTCGAGGGAATGATATGAAAAGGATGTCTTTAATTCTGGCGTTAGCATCTGTTATGTTGGCCGGGTGCGTGGAACGTCAGTTGACCGTAAATACAGTGCCCACAGGCTCCATGGTAACGCTAAACGATGAAGAGATCGGCTATGCCCCCGTAACGACCAGTTTCCAGTGGTATGGCGATTACCGGGTACGCGTATCCAAGCCTGGCTACGAAACACTTGCAACACATCGTAAAATACAACGGCCATGGCATGACCGTTTTCCGTTGGATTTCTTCGCAAGCATTTGGCCCGGCAATATAAAAGACAAGTACGAATGGACGTTTGACCTCCAGCCTTACACGCCCCCCAGCCGGCAGGAACTGCTGGAAGATGCCAAAAAACTCCAATTGGAAGCGGGAATAGATGTCAACGCGCCTGCCGCAAAAGCCCCCGCCGAACCTAATAAGCCCTGAACTATTCGAAACGATACCCCAGGCCGTGGACGGTCTTGATCATTTCGCGTGCCGGACCGATCTTTTTGCGAAGCGCGGCGATATGTACGTCTATGTTGCGGTCGGTAACAGCGGAATCTCTGCCGAATTCATCTATTAACTTGTCCCTGCTAAGTACCGCGGGGCGGGCCTTCATCAAGGCTGCAAGTATTTTAAATTCAGCCTGCGTGAGGTCTACTGGTTTTTCATCGACGTATGCCGCAAGATTGCCGGTATGTATCCGCAAAGGGCCGCTGATCAACTGCGGGCCGGAATGGGCAGCCAAGCGACGAAGTATCGCCTCGATCCTGGCAACAAGCACCTGCGTGCTGAATGGCTTTGTTACATAATCATCCGCTCCCATAGATAGCCCTACGACAATATCTGTTTCGCTATCGCGTGCGGTGAGCAGAATAATGGGAATGCCGGCGGTTTGGGGGTTATGCTTGAGCTGATTGGCTAATTGGGTACCGGTGGTATCGGGCAGCATGACGTCGAGCACGATTATATCTGGTTTGAAGGCATCGATCGCCGATATCGCCTGGGCACCTGTATTTGCAAGTGCTACGGTAAATCCGAGCCGCTGGAGATTGAATCGCAACGGTTCAAGGATGTCGGTTTCGTCATCTACTAACAATATTTTGGCCTGCATAGCCAAAAGTATAAAACATCGTCGGCGATTGTCCAGTTCTAATTACCCTGGCGAAGACACAGTTGCCGGTTCTGTGATTTTGAGATGGTCGAGTATTTCCCCAAGTGTTATAACCGCCCCGGCCATGCAAGTATCGGCTGCACCGTAATAAATCGTAATTAGGTTATTGCTGTCCATGATGGCACCGCACGAAAACACCACATTTCCGAAAAACCCTTTAACTTCGTAAGGGGCCGAAGGATGCATAAACGGGGTAGTTGAGCGAGCTATGACTTTAGATGGGTCATTTAAATCCAGCATCACGGCAGCAAGACAATATTTGTTGTATTCATCGGCTCCATGGTAAATTTCAAGCCATCCATAGTCCGTCTTGATCGGTACGCAACTTGCGCCTATTCTGCCGCCGTCAAACGTGCCGGGCCTGGGCAGCATAAGCGGCCGGTGATTACCCCAGTGGATCATATCCTGCGAATCAGCGATCCAGATCGCCAGCGGGCCGATATTGCGAACGACGGGCCTGGTAAGGGCATAATATCTGTCATTAAATTTTTGCGGGAACAGGACAACATCTATGTTTTCCGGGCAGAAAATGATCGGGAAACGCTCATAAGTATTGAAATCCGTCGTCTTTAGCAGGCTCGTGCAG
>MHYB01000095.1:21797-35381 GCA_001824635.1 Planctomycetes bacterium GWF2_50_10 | reverse complement strand
TGCGAGGATCTTCAATGCCGTAGGTCTCAAATTCGTTTGCGGGAAAAACTGCCGGCTGCGCATCGATAGTAAAATGAATGCCATCCGTACTCCGGGCTAATCGCAAATGCGATATGCTGGTAAGGTAAATATCGCTTTTGAACCGAAACACCCGTGAATCGAGTAATTCGAGAGTATTAGTGCCGTGTGGGACTGTGAAATAATCAATATTTCCGCTGGTCGGATTATATATTGGGGCAAGAGCAGTGGCTGGAGGGATCTGTTTTGGTCTTTCTGCAACGCGGAGAAGGAGCAGTACCTCATTTTGAAACTGGATTGCACCGGCATTGAAGGCCCCTACCACTTCAAAATCGTCCCTGCTGGGCTGGACATCCTGCGGAGAAATGATCGGGTTTTCGTCAAATCGTTTCACAAGCATAATGGCCCCCCTATTAAAAAGGTGCGTTTTAGGACGCACCTTTGAGCAAACCAAAATGCCGCTGCAAAATCAATTACAAATTGTGCTTGTACCAGTCAATCGCTTTTTCCAGGCCATCTTTGAACATGACCAATGGTTTATACCCAATTATCTTATTGGCAAGCGATATATCGGCCAGCGAGTGCTTGACATCGCCGGCGCGTGAAGGAACATAATTGATCTTGACGTTTTTGCCAAGCAGTTTGTTGATTATAGCGATAATCTCATTGACTGTGATGCGATCGCCGCAAGCAATGTTGATCACTTCGCCGCTGGTGCGAGGGGCGCGGGCAGCGAGAAGATTTGCCTCTATCACGTTATCTATGTAGGTAAAATCACGCGTCTGCTCACCGTCACCGTAAACAGTAGGCGAAGTTCCGTTGAGCACAGCAGTTACAAACGCCGGAATTGCCGCGGCATACTGGCTCTTGGGATTCTGATATGGCCCAAAGACATTGAAATACCGCAAAGCAATAGTTTCCAATCCGAAAACTTTGTAAAAAACGCTGCAGTAATATTCGCCGACAAGTTTGCCCACCGCATAAGGAGAGAGCGGATTTACGGGCATAGATTCAACCTTTGGCAAAACCGGTGTGTCACCGTATGCGCTTGAACTGGCGGCATAAACAAATCGTTTCACTTTAGCGTTCCTGGCGGCAAGAAGCATTGTGAAAGTGGCATCGACGCAATCCCTGTGTGTCGCCGCAGGGTCTTCAACAGACCTGGGTACTGACGGAAGAGCACCTTCATGGAGCACAATATCCATGTCCTTGACAGCAGCGGCTGCGACATTCGGGTCGCCCATGTCGGCCTGGATGAACTCTATCCTATCGCGTATGTCGGCAATATTCGAGAGCTTGCCCGTACTGAGATTGTCAAGGACGCGAACGAAACATCCCTGGCCCACGAGTTTCCTTGCGATATTGGAGCCGATAAAGCCGGCACCTCCGGTTACAAGAAATTTCTCCATTGCCCCACCTTTCGTTAGATAGTATGTGCCAACTGCGTTCTTGTGTATTCACGGTACGAATCAAACATTTCCTGGAAATAACCGCCCTTGAGAGCTTTTACTCCCATCAGGACAGAGCCACTGACATTAGCATTACATTCGTTAAGTTCACGCAGCGTCCTTATGGCAGCACCGCGTTTTGTTACCGAAGCGTTAAAGACGACAACGGTCGAATCTGCCATGGAAGCAAGCATCTTCGCGTCGCTGACCAGCAGCACAGGCGCACCATCGAGAATAACGTGGTCATATCTCTTTCGAAGTTCATCGAGAAGCGATCTCATTTTGCTAGAGGCCAGCATCTCGGCTGGATTAAGCGGAGCCTGACCGCAATCTATAACATCAAGGCCTTCAAGGCCACTGGACCTGATTATCTCATCCACCTGCACCCTGCCCATAAGAAAACTGCTAAGGCCTGCACCGGTGTACTCCTGTGAAGGCTCGACCGGGAAAAGCTGCTGGGAAACAGGTTTTCTGAAATTGGTATCGACGAAGACGACTTTCTTTTCCTCTGCGACAAATGTCGCGGCGAGGTTCAATGAAGTCGAAGTCTTGCCTTCATTCTGTGAACCGCTGGTAACGAGTATGCTGCGGAGCGAATCTGCAGAGCCTGAGAGCCGCAGATTAGTTCGGAATCGCCTGTAGCATTCGCTTGTTATGGAATAAGGCGCCTGCCTGACTACGTTGACCATATCAACGCCTTGGACGAGATCATCCTCACTTGCGTCAGGTATCATGCCAAGCAGAGAAACTCTAAGATACTTGCTGACATCGCTTGGCGTGCGAACTATGTCATTGAGCAACTCAAGCATGAATGCCAGAGCGATACCAAGGAGCATACCGAGCATGGGGCCTGCGGCAAAATAAAGCAGCCATTTTGGCGAACTTACTTCCAAAGGCTCCGGAGCCAGGCCAGCGATCCTGATCTTTGGCGAATCCGGATCGCCAAGCTGGGCGTTTACCTTTTCGATCTGCGTTTTAATGGATGAAAGCATTTCGATGCGCTCATCCCTGATCTTAAGCTTAGATTCGTATTCGGCCTGTCTTCTGTCGAGGTCTTTCTGCTTGGCCTCGGCTTCCTGCCTTAATCTTTCCAGTTCAGCCAGCTTGCTCTTCATATAAACAAGCTGATCCTGTGCGTTTCTCCAGTTTGCCTGCCTTGTCTGCTCGGAGATAAGCAACTGTCTGGAGTTACGTTCCTCCACAGTCTGCTTTATTGATTCGCGGGTCTGGCGAACCTCGCGATGATTGGCTCCAAACCTTGTGAGTTTACGAGCGAGGTCAGCTTCGAGAAGAGAACGCCTCTCGCCAAGGTTAATCATGATAGGATCGGATTCGACCATATTTTGTATCTGAACACCGATGGGGCCTTTGGCCAATTCCTCCAAAGTTCCCATATTTGCCTGCATCTGAGTAATATCAGTATGGAGTTTATCCCGCTGAATCGTTAGATCGTTAAGCGTTAACGTAACTGTCTGACGGTTGTTTTCACCCCTGACGCTAGACATTCCCATAATGCCAAGATCCGCTGCTGCAACACGCAAATTTTCCAGGGAATCTTCCGCGAGCTTGAGGTCACTTTGGATAGAAGTTTCCTGCTTGCGTAATTGCGCGAGCCTGTCGGTAATTTCATTATTTGCACCGGTCTGCTGGCTTCGGTAGAACAACGTCATGAGTTCATTAACAATGAGCTGCGCTTCCTTGGGCTTGGAGCAGGTCATTGAGACGCTCACATAGTCGCTGTCCCTCTGCGCCGATACATCGAGATTGTTCTTCAAATTATCAATTGCGTCATTGAGGTTATCGGTGCTTTTGTACCATGTTGTTTCTTTGACTGCGTCTCGTTTGAGCAGGTCTTCCAGCGTGCTTTGCTGCTTGATAAGGATGGCCTTATTCATACGAGCCTGGAACAGGATGTCTTTAGGAGCTATCTGGGAATTGAAGGTCCATGGGTCGCTTTTTGTCGGAGAGTAAACCTCAATAAAGCCTGAGGCTGTGAATTTGGGGGCATAAATGAAAAGCAGTGCCCATGCGGCTCCTCCGAGGATCAGGCCGCCGATTGTAGTCATTATAATTAAAAGCACATGCCTGCGGAGAATCCCCATTATCTCCTTGGGAGTAAGGGAATTCATCATCTGAGCCGGCATAGCTGGTCGCCCAGCGGTGCTGCGAACCACTTTATTGATTTGTGTTGTCGTCTGTTCGGTCATCTTTATCCTCTTATAACTTCATTGAAAAGCTGATTACTTAAGCATTTCAATTTCTTTACGAATACGGTCTTTATCAGCATCACCAAACGACTGATCGCCTAATTCAAGAGCCTGCTTGTAAGCAGTTACTGCCTCAGCCTTTTTGTTAAGTTTGCTTTTTATCATTCCCAGGTGCTCATATACTTCGGCAGGCGCCGCTACCGCGGATTGCTCAAACATCTGCAGACTTATAGCCACATATTCTGCCGCCTTGGCGTAATCACCTTTCTTGAGCAGCGTGTAAGCATATGTATCAAGAATATTGGGATTTGTGGGCTGAGCCTCATACGCCTTCTGAGCATATGCGGCTGCCTCATTAAAATTATCAGTACTGCTGGCCAGAAGATAAGCGAGATTGTTCATGGCACCTACCTGTGGCTCGCTCGACGATTTTATCATCTTTTCATAGATCGTGATCGCCTGATTTAGATATGCCTTATCCTTGGTCTTGGTGTATGCAGAAGTAAGTATGTTTTGCTTCTGGTCGAGCATGTTATTATAGACCGAGCTTTTTTCACCAATTATAGTTAGCACCTTATCGATATGGGTAAGGGCTTTATTATACTCAAAAGCGACTTTAGCAAGATTGGCCATTGCGAAATTAAGCACAGCCGAATCAGGGGTCTCCTTGAGCTGCTGCTCACACCAAGCGCTAGCCTGATCCTTGCCGACAACAGATGCCATCCTAGAAATAACTTCCATGAGCATGCCGTCATCAGATTCCGATTTATCCAGTGCTCTCCTGTAAAGATCAAGAGCCGATTTATTATCATTGACCTTGGATTTGGCATCTGCCATCCTGGCCAATGCTATGGGTGCATAGGCGGTATCCACATATTTCGCTCCGGTTGCGACAACCTGATCATATTGTTTTGCAAGGATCATGGCCTGCAAATACCCGTCAAGCGAGGCGCGTCCCGCGCTTACTGTCATGCTATTTTTGTTTTCAGGTTTTTGCGTAATCGTCCATGCGTCTGAGAATAGCTGGGTAGCCTTGGCAGCATCGTTTTGTCTGAGATAGAACATTCCAGCCTGGTTATACCAGAAAACATTTTCAGGAAATTTGGCGATTGTATCCTGATAGAATTTTTTGAGAGCGTCCTTGCGGCCAAGCTGAGTGTATACAGATTCAAGCATCTGCCTAGGTTCGCCGTTTTCCTCATCTTCCTTTATTGCAAGGATAAGTTCATTTATCGCATCTTCGGTACGTTTCGCTCGGAAAAAGGCCTTCGCCAATTCCAACCTGATGCGAGTGTTTGCGCCAAGATTTTTGGCTTTTTGCAGGTCATTTACGGCTTCGTCATATTTTCCCTGCATGAAATAGATCAGGCCTCGGAGTCTCCACGCCTTGACATCTGAGTCATTGAGGGAAAGATTTTTGTTGAGCAATTCGAGAGACCTGGGGTATTCACCTTTTCTTGACAGAACATAGGCCTCAAGGAGCAGGCCGGCGGTGTCATTGGGATTCTTCTCACGAAAAGCCGCAAGCTGTTTCTGGGCCTGTGGGATCATGCCCACTTCCAAAAGGGACTGAATCTGCGTTATCTGGTTATCCTTGGTATTTTCTACAGTCAGCAGTTCCTGGCTGAATTTGAGTACGTTTTCTGGATTATTCATCCGCTGCGCGGTTGCGAGCAGGCCGCGGAGATAGAGAGGGTTTTTAGGTTCTTTCTTGTAAAGATCGTTTAAAATCTGTACCGCCTTGTCAAACTGGCCGGCATTGAGATAATACTGCCACAAAAGATTGGGATCTTTGGCCGACGACAGCAATTGCGCGGCATTTTGGGCTTTACCACTGACCCTGAGATACTGGGCGTAATTCACCAGCAACTCGCTATTTTCCGGCGCTATTTTATATCCCTGCTCATACGCCGCACCGGCCATTTCAAGGTAGGCTTTTGATGCCGCCTCATTCTTTTCAACCGCGGCCAGTCTCATAGCCATATTGCCCAGAAGCACGGCATTTTGGATAGTTGGAACATTCGTCTGCAGGCTTTGTCTTATAGAAAGGGCTTTCTGAGGATCTGTGCCGCTTATGTACTCGGCATAAAAACTAAGAAGCTGCCATTCGCGAGGATTAAGCAGATATGCCCGCTCGATAGCAGCGCGTGTTTCCGTCTGCTGCTCGTTAGAAACACTTGAACCAAGCTTGACATCCCGCTGATACAGCAGATTCGCAAGCTGCTTGGCAGCACTACCGTCCAAAGGATTTATAGAACAAGCCTTTTTAGCGTCTTCGATCGATTCTTTTACTTTGCCAAGTTCGGCATTGGCCGTACTGCGGAGCAAGTAGGCAGTGGAACAAACGGGCCGTCCCATGATGACGCTGTCAAGCATGGCAAGCGCATCTTTGTTTTCCTTCTGCACGATCGCAAGTCTGGCTACGAACAACTTACCCTGGCATTGATCGATATTATCGCGTTTAGCTATATCGACAAATTGATCAGCAAGCTTGTAATCCTTCGCCTGCAAAGCCGTTTCAAAAATCACGCTTACAAGCTGCGCATTTGACTTATCGAGTTCCCATGCCTTTTTAAGCTCAGGTATAGCTTTGTCGTATTCCTGCCTCGATCGATAAATATCCGCAAGCGACAGCGATTTTTGTAACTCGCTGGGTATCTGCTTTACTACTGCTTCTGTTATTTCCGCTCTTCTTTGCTGACCGATCTGTGCGGGGTCCTTTTCCGCAAGCAACTGCCGATAAATCTGCAGGGTAGTATCTTTGGGGTTTCGTGAAACTGCTTTATTAACAAAAACTCTGGCCTGGTCAACCTGACCGGTGGCAATGTATCTTTCAATCAGTGTAGTCACGATCGATGTTGCATTCGGATCTACGGTCAAAACTTTTTCAGCGATACTGGCTTGATTCGCAAGGAGCTTCTTGATCTCGGTATCGACACCTGATGTATCCTTTGACCCCTGAGCGTTTTTGGCGGTCATCGCCTGGTCGCTCTTTAGTTGAAGCAGGCTGAACTTCACGGCAAGCACTTCCAATTCGTTTGAATCGATTTTGGTCAGCAATGCATCCGCGTCATCCAGTTGCCCTGCCGCCATCAGCGTCCTTGCCCGAAGCACCTGCGAACGAACACTGGGTTTGACAAATTTGTCATACATATTTAAGGCGTTTATCGCACCCTCATAAGACCGCAGATTGATACACAATTCACTGTATTCAAGCAGAGCATCAGGTTTTGTCCTGTATTTGCCCCGGGAAAGCGCATTAAACAGAAACTCATGCCTGGACCCGATCTCGGATGTATTCTGATATGCTTTGGCAAGAGCGTAGGAAAGTTCTCCCAATTGAGTATTCTGATTCCCAGTGTCGCTCTGTTTGAGCTTTTCATAAGCGGTGTACATTTTCTTTATGCCAAGAGCTTTATCGCCTTTTACATAAGTGAGCAGCCCTTCTATGTTCATTACGAAAGGATCGTCCCCGGATCCGATTATCTGGTTGATTTCGTAGGCCGCCTTTTCCGCAGCGGTTATAAATGTCTGCCGCTGGGCTTTATCGGCTTTTTCATCCATATCCATGAGACTGTTAAGATAGCAATTCGCGACAAATGTATTCAGGCTTAGCCTGTTCATCTTGGCCCTCCATTCCATAGGGCCCGGAACTACCTGTGAATCCGGCAGAGACAAACCATAGTTGGCCATATCGACAGCCGCTTGGCGCAATTTAACATCGCCCGAAATACCGTATTTCATGTTATAAAGGCTTGCCGTCGTAAGGGCGTACGATACATTCTTTTTATCAAGCTGATTTGCTTTAATCGAAGCGGCCAACGCTTTGTCCAGATCACCTGCGATGCTGTAATGTCCTGCTGTCGCGGCGAACACTTCGGCATTTGCGGCGAATTTCTTGGTCAGAGCAATGTAATCATCTGTAAGCGTCTCGACACCTTTACCTTTATCCGCAAGCGATTTGCTCTGTACGCCAAGCATGTAAATATAACCATTGGGATCGTTTGGCGCAGCAGCTATGGCCTGCTTAAGCATAGCCTGAGCCTGCTGCATGCTCTTATCTTTTTCCAGGCTCATGCCTTTAGTTGCCAGAATATCCCCTTTTTCCATTACAGCCTGGGCCATGTACCAAATGGTTTGAATGTTTTTAGGATCCAGTTTTTTTGCCTGCTGGAGAATGGCTGTCGCATCGGATATAGCCTGTTCCCGATCCGGAGATTCTCCTCGCCTGACCATTTCCACAAGAGCAATACCTTTGAGCCTGTAAAATCTGGCCTGCGGGCTGAGCCTTATAAGATCTTCAGATACCGACAGCACCTCTTTCCATGCGTTGCCCTGGCCGTTTTGAGCCGAGTCATAAACATAATCGAGATAATGTACACGGGCTGGAACATTGCTTGTATCGGCGGTCATTATGCGGCGATAACACCCCAGCACTTTTTGCCAATCATTATTGGCCTTATTTGCCTCCGCAAGCTTAAATAGAATGGGCACCTTGTCTTCATTTTTCTTGGCACGGCTCAGCGCAGACGCATACTTCTTAACCGCAAGTTCGTAATTTTTGCTAGCGAACGCCACATCGCCATCTTTGATGAATTTCTCAGGCCCCTGAGTCTTGTAAAGGATCGCGCATATCGCGAGGATCACAAAAAGGCCAAGGAATATTGATCCTACGATAGCGACTTTCTTATTTAGCTTTTTCTTTGCCATTATGCGGTGCCTACTCCAAATTAGTTCTTTTCCTGATTGGCTGCTTTCCAATCGGGCCAATGATTATTTTCAAGTACAGGGAGCACTTTATTCATAAGCTTCTCGCTTGCGATGACTAAATCTTTTTTGTCGGGATAGACATATCCGACAGCGGTCCTGTTAAAAAACTTCCATTCGACTTTGCTGAAGTACGAATATTTACTAAAAAAGTTTGCTTGAAGCATCCGTCTTGCGGGTTCGCGCGAGGCGGCATATTTGCCGTTGACCTTAAAGAAGTATGTTACATCCTCTTTCGGCACTTCTGTATGTGCTGCCTGCGGGTCGGCAAATCGCAGCATTCTGACTGGCAGGGCAAATTTTTCGCCATTGAAATTAACGCTCAAGGTCGTGTCATCAGGCATTTGCTGCTGCTGTCTTCCGCCGCCGGTATAACATTCTTCAGGGACATGGGGCACCTGGTCGGGCGTCCCGGTGTAAAAAGTTATGAAAAGCGAACACAGACGCGCGGGACTGGCCTTATCAACCGACTCATCCTCAAGGATCCACTGCACATACTCATCGGTACCAAGCGCCTCGCGGATATCCTTGTTTTCTATCTTTGACTCATTTACTACTTTATAAGGTCCAAGTGCGTTCTTGTTCATGAGGTCAAGGCTTAAACGCAAAGGCAGCGGCAGTTTTATGAATTTGACTTTGAGAAAAGCAGTCGTAGCCGACATACCAGCGGCGGCAATAAAGAGGATAACCGCGCAAGTCAGGAAAGACGGCTTAAAATAAGGGCGTAAATATTGTTTATCCATTTGCATTATCCCCGGATGCAGCAGTCGAGACGGTTTTGCGTACAATTATATCCGCCTTTGGCTCGCTTTCTTCGTCGACGAAAAGATTGCTCATCAGCATGGCCAGGCCCCCGTAAAAGGCAAAAGCCAGCGGAAGCATCGCGATGCCGAGCGCATCATGATAAATGCCCTGAGCATATTTGGGGTCTAAAAGCACATAGATCAAAGCGGTTATAGTTACCCTTATGATATTGCATAATATTGCGATAGGCACGGTAGCGAGCAGAAGAATGATCCTTTGCCAGACTGGGCGATAATGGAGATATGCCATTGCCACACCCAAGGCCAAAAATGCCATGAGAAGGCGCATTCCGCTACAGGCCTCGGCAACATCAAGAGCCGGCTGGAGCGGGATGCCATTATAAATGATATCGATCACAACGCCGTTGGCCGACGCTTCCATATTAGGCAGCAAATTCAGTACCGCCGTAGAAACATCCGCTGCCCAGATGCGCATCGGTATTGTTATTGCCTTATAAAGCCTGTCAGGCAGGGGGATCGCAAAAACCAGGTATATCACCGGAAGCCAGGTATACCGTATTAGTCTCCAGCCCCCGACAAAAAGAACGACAGAGCCGATAGTCGCAATGATCAGCAATGGTGCCAAATAGCCAATTTTGATCTGAACGATATTAAGAGGATACATGGCTATACAGCCCAGCAGGCACACAAGCCCGATCATGCTCGCGGTACACTTGCTGTTTAATATTTCTTTTTTACGTTGATTAACAAGGTAAAGACTGAACAGCGGGATCAGAAAGCCATGCGACCAGCTGCTGTCGTGTGTCCATTGATAAAAAAGTACATAAATTTCACGCCAGAACAGCCAGACGATAAGGGCTGCGAGTATAGCGGCTTTTATATAGACGTGTCGATCCAGCTGTGACCAGTATTGAAGCTGATCACCGCTTTGCTTCGGTTTTTCTGTAGCAACGATGCTGCCATCGGTCATATACACACCGGATCAAACTACAAATAGTTAAAACAGACTGCCGCCGAAATCTCTGTCGGCGAAATTACGATCATAGATGAATCCAAATCCATAAGTCGCCCTGAAGGCATTTCTAAGCACCGCAAGCCAGCGTGCGCTTGGATGAGTGCCGATATTGATCGTATCGTTGGGCTTTACAAAGAAATCTGGCTGGGAACCGTCGGCGATTTTCTTAAGATTGACAAGCACTGTTTCTTCTTTCTTTTCGGCAATGCGTCTTCGCACTTCCACCCGCTCTGGCCATGCAAGCGGTCCAAGCCCGCCCGCCGTTGCTACGGCCTGCATTAGTGTCATAGGCCGGCCTGTAACATTCAAAACTCCCTGGTTATTCGTGTTGCCCAACACATATATCTCACCAACAATATCCACCGGTACGCTTATGACATCTCCGGGCTTGACCATTACATTGTATCTGGGGTCTCCGCCGAGGAATTCCTTTACGGGTATCCTGATCACACGCTTCTGTACGCCGGCTGTCCCCATTTGTTCCCAGCCATATTCGGCAGGAACCTGCTGAGGTTCAGGTTGCGTCGGTTGAACTTGCGGCTGGGTTTGTGGTCTAAACTGCTGGGGCAACTGGGAAGGCTGCGTGGGAGCTGCGCCCTGGCCGGGAGCAACGGGTTTCCATCTGCCATCCTCGAACACCCATTCCACCGGGCCGGTTGTCTGTTCCTGTTGCTTTTGCGAGGCAACACCCGTCAAACCCGCGGGATTTTCAACCATCTGCTCCAGATCGTTATCTATAGAATCGGGCGAATTTACAGACGCTCCGCCCGTACTCACATCGGCGGCGGTTATAACAACTCCGTTGCTTTTGGCTTTAGCCGAAGGCGCTATGATATCCAGCATCTCATCTTCAGTTCCCCTTGGCATTTCCTGCTGATCCGGGCTGACCTGCGGAGCCATTCCAGGCAAAACCTCGTTTTGAGTCTCTTTGCCAGTCAATCTGCGGGAAATATATATATAGCTTACATTGAACTGCCTAGGCGAACCTGCTACCGCCAAAGCCTCCGCTAACCGGAAATCGCTTCTGGGTATCGGGTATCTGCCGGGGTTTGGAACGCCATCACCAAGGATCGTGAACATACGGCTTGCGGAATTCTGCAATAATACAGTTACAAGCGGTTCTTTTAAGATCGCCGGAGACAATATCTGTTTGATCTCATCTTCAAGCTGAGCTTCCGTTAATCCCTGGGCCTGAACCTGACCGACCTCCGGGATTGATACTTTGCCAGTTTCAGTTACGACAAAGTCGTTGACATATTGTGCGCCTTCTTGCTGAAGCTCATAGATCGAAACACGAACCACATCACCGGACTCGAATACATAATCTTCATCAAGCGCGATAGAATCCACAGGTTTGGGATCCTCCGCACCGGCAAATGTCGGACTTGACTCTTCGGCAACGCCGAGGGATTCAAGTATGACATTAACAGAAGGAACTGGCCTGAAACGCCCTATCTGGGTAGGATCAAGATAATCACCTTTGCTGCATCCGTTGTAAAACGCCACGGTTAACAGAGTCAAACCCAGACAAACAGAAACTAAAGATCTTCCCATATCTCTCTTCCGTATACGACTCAAAAACGAGCCTAAATCAAATTACTTATGATGATTTCTATCGTCAAAACTTTCCTTAGCCTTGATTTTAAAACCACTTATAAACAAAATTTAGCAAAGATTTTAACCTATCTAAAATATATCGGCTTTTAGAGCTTATGTCCTATAATCTTTAGGTGCCTTTTTGCCATAAAATTCTGGGATGCTCAGGCAGAGCCAAAAAAAGCTTAGTTCCATATACTCTCGATGCTTAGGGATTGTTCTTCCTGTTTATCCCAAATCCGGCAAAAGACAACATTTTGACAGATTTTACTTTGGTCTGATAGATTTGTCGAGAACATATTTTGTCCCAACCATCTGAAATTAAAGAGGATAGGTTAAATCAGACGGTCGGAAACTGGATTTTAGAACGGAAAAGTTTTCTGCTTGAAATAGTCTATTTCCACTATCCTTTTAAGCGGCTTTGCCTGGCGATCGGATTGAAAAATTTCAATTTTTTGCGGCATTGTTATAAGTGTCGTGGCAACCGGCCGGTATTCATAGCCTCTTGCCAAATAGAATTTGTCTTTTTCCCCAGGCACAAGGCACATCGAAATTATCCCCTCTGCGTTTAAAAAGTAGCTGCGATCTCCAGGCAATTGTATCTCCCTGTACCATAGCCCGTCAATCAGTACCGGCTCACAGGGTTTAGTGTCTTCGCTGCTGAGGGCCGCTATTCTTGCAGGGGGTGCCAACACACTCCATATAGACTCGATTATGTATTGGTTGCCTACTGTCGGTTCCAGTTCCCTCGACCTGATTGCAGGCGATTCCATTATTCTAAAATTGTCCTTAAATAATGACCAGGCGTAACTCCCTTGCGGTTCATTGGCATAAACCTGGATAGTATCAGACCATGGGTAAACGCCATGCCGCTGGGTAGTTACATACTTCGTGCCATCGTCTTTGTAAACCGTGTAAGTGCATTCACCTGAAATCACCTGAGTATTTGCCCAGGCCTTAAGGCCCCCCGTCCGCTCGACAGCAGGCACAAGCTGCTGCGGCACGGCAATAAGCCGCGGGCCGCTGACGGCAGATTCCGAAACAGGCTTAGATTTTTGATAGCACCCCGCAAGTAATAAACCAGACAGCAGAAATAATGTTATCGCTTTCACTTGTTGCCTTTCATTTCCTAAGTATGAATATAGCTGAATCCATTCTAGGGATAGCATAAAAAAACTCAACAAGTAAAAATGGAATCGTACCGAAAACCACAGCGCAAAAAAAGGGCGATCCGAAGACCGCCCTGATGTTCAAGTAAAGATTTGCCTAACTCTTATTCTCACTATCGCAAGACAGGCCGGCAAGCTTTTCCATCATGCACCATCTCGCACGCGTGTCCTTGCGAGCCGCTTCCATCAGCTTGGCCGCTGCTTCCGGCTGACTCTGCTTGAGAGATTTATATCTCGTCTCGCCGTAAGCGTATTCTTCGAAGTCAATGGTAGGTGCCTTTGAATCAAGCACCAACGGGTTTTTGCCTTGGCCGGACAGTTCTGGATTAAACCTGTATAGCGGCCAATGTCCACAATTGACTGCCTTCTTCTGCTCGTCAAAGCCCAGTGTCATGTTAATTCCGTGAGCTATACACTGCGAGTAGGCTATGATGATCGAAGGACCGTCATACCGCTCGGCTTCGACAAAAGCTTTGACTGTCTGCTGCGGGTTGGCACCCATTGCGACCTTAGCAACATAGATATTCCCGTACGTCATCATCAGCAGGCCTAGGTCTTTCTTGGGCATACCTTTTCCGCCTGCTGCGAACTGTGCGACGG
>MHYB01000095.1:20912-21756 GCA_001824635.1 Planctomycetes bacterium GWF2_50_10 | reverse complement strand
TGCGAGGACGTGGTCGAGACCGCCGTAACCTATGTCATAAGCCCAGCCGTCACCGCCTACGATCCAGACCGATTTCTTCACGAGGTAATCGGCAAGCTGAACCAACTGATCACATGTCGCACAGCAGCCAGATGATTTTTTCATCTGCTCTTTGAGCTTATCCACGCGGGCTCTCTGCTCATCGATCTCGGTCTGCGTGGCGAAAGTCGCCGCCGCTGCGGTTTTGATATCTGCCGCCAGAGTCGCATCCACGCATTTCGCTTCGACAGCTTTATCAAGCAGTTCAAGAGCAAACGCTGTAAACTTATCGACAGCCAGCCTCATACCCATGCCGTATTCGGCGTTATCTTCAAACAAGCTGTTGCTCCATGCCGGCCCGCGACCGTCTGATTTTTTGGTGTATGGGGTAGTCGGCAAATTGCCGCCGTAAATCGACGAACAACCTGTTGCGTTGGCTATAAGAGCGCGATCGCCGTAAAGCTGTGTCAGCAGTTTTATATACGGTGTTTCGCCGCAGCCCGCGCACGCTCCGGAGTATTCAAACAACGGCTGCGCCAACTGGCTGCCCTTTACTGAATCCACCTTGAAAAGTTTGGGATCCGTGTTGGGTATTGAAAGGAAATGCTTGTAATTCTCACACTCAGCAACACGCTGGCCTTCCTGCATCACCATGTTGATCGCCTTTCGGCCCGTGGGCTGCTTGTTGGCGTCTTTTTCATTGACTGGGCAAGCCTGGACACATGCGCCGCAACCGGTGCAGTCTTCAACCGCAACCTGTACCGTAGCCTTCATACCTGCGAATTCCTTACCTTTGGCATCGGCACTCTTAAAGCCCGCTGGGGCA
>MHYB01000095.1:16162-20870 GCA_001824635.1 Planctomycetes bacterium GWF2_50_10 | reverse complement strand
CACTGGATGCACAGGTTTGAATCCCATTCGGGAACCTGTACCGCGATATTGCGTTTTTCGTATTGTGTCGTGCCTGTCGGGTATTTGCCGTCAATTGGCATTTTGCTTACCGGGATATCATCGCCGTGACCGGCCATTATCTCGGCAGTGACATTCTGCACAAATTCCGGAGCCTCTGCGGGAACCCATGAAGGCCTCTTGTACTTACTGGTCACCTTGCCGGGCACATTGACTTCATAAATTTTATCAAGAGCTGCGTCCACAGCGGCGTTGTTCATCGCGACGACTTTCTCGCCCTTCTTGCCGTAACTCTTGTAAATCGCGTCCTTGATGGCCTTGACCGCGATTTCAACAGGTATCACATTTGTCAATTTAAAGAACGCCGTCTGCATAATCACGTTAATACGTGCGCCAAGGCCAAGTTCCTGTGCGATCGACATCGCGTCGATCACATAGAATTTCACCTTCTTGTCGATGATCTGCTGCTGCATTTCCTGGGGCAGCGTGTCCCATACCTCATCCTTGGAATGCATCGACGTCATCAGGAATGTGCCGCCGGGCTTGATATTAAAGAGCATATCGAATTTCTCGACAAAGCTCGGATTGTGACATGCCACGAAATCCGCCTCTGTAATAAGGTAAGGCCTCTGGATCGGCTCAGGCCCGAACCGCAGGTGCGATACTGTCATCGCCCCGGATTTCTTTGAATCATATACAAAATAACCCTGTGCGTAATTTTCTGTCATCTCGCCGATGATCTTGATGGAGTTCTTATTGGCCCCGACAGTACCGTCGGCACCAAGGCCGTAGAACATAGCGCGGTACATGCCCTTCGCGGCAGGCACCACAAATTTGGCATCATACTCAAGGCTTGTGTGCATCACGTCATCATTGATACCTACGGTAAAACCGTTTTTGGGCGAAGCTGAATCGAGATTATCATATACAGCCTTGGCCATTGCGGGCGTAAATTCCTTTGAACCAAGCCCCAACCTGCCGCCGACTATGACCGGGTACTTGGCAAATTTCGCGTTGCCCTTTGCCATCTCTTCGCCGATTGCCGTGCGTACATCGAGGTACAACGGCTCGCCAAGTGCGCCCGGTTCTTTTGTGCGATCCAGAACTGCGATCTTCTTGACCGTCTTTGGCAACGCATTGACGAAATCCTTGCCGCTGAAAGGCCTGAACAGACGCACCTTGAGAACGCCCAGCTTTTCGCCCTTGCTGTTAAGGTATTTTGCAGTCTCTTCGCAGGGTTCCGCTCCGCTGCCGATGACGATTATTACCTTCTCCGCATCCGCCGCACCGACATAATCGAACAGGTGATAGCTTCTACCCACGATCTTGGCGAACTTATCCATCGTCTCCTGGACTATCCCGGGAATGGCTTCATAAAACTTGTTTACCGTCTCACGACCCTGGAAATAAACATCCGGGTTCTGAGCCGTGCCGCTCATCATCGGCCGCTCAGGCGTAAGACCCCTCATATGGTGAGCGGTAACCAATTTATCGTCGATCATCGCACGCATATCGTCAAAGGTCAGTTCTTCGACCTTCTGAACTTCATGACTTGTCCTGAAACCGTCAAAGAAATGCATGAAAGGAACTCGGCTCGCGAGCGTGGCCTGCTGCGAGATTAATGCAAAATCCATTACCTCCTGGACGTTATTGGAGGCAAGCATCACAAAACCGGTCTGCCTGCAGCTCATCACATCGGAATGATCGCCGAAGATAGACAGTGCCTGGCACGCAAGAGACCTGGCAGTAACATGGAAAACCGTCGGCGTAAGTTCGCCGGCAATTTTGTACATATTCGGGATCATCAGCAATAATCCCTGCGAGGCAGTGAAGGTTGTAGTAAGTGCACCAGCCGCCAGCGCCCCATGCACCGCGCCCGCTGCGCCGCCTTCAGACTGCATTTCGGTTACCGAGGGAACTGTTCCCCAGATATTTACCTTCCCGGCCGCCGTTTTGACGTCGGAAATTTCACCCATAGGTGAACTTGGGGTGATCGGGTAAATAGCGATCACCTCATTTGTGGCATGCGCCACATGGGCTGCGGCTGTATTGCCGTCGATCGTGACCATCTTACGCTTCATAACATCTCCATAAAACTTTACTTTGTAAACGCGGCCCTGCGGGGTTACCGCCCAGGCCTATCCTTAATGGTTAAAATAAATCGTTATTTATACAGACCATCGTACCCCGAAGCAAATTGTTTTTATGTGAAAAACAATCTCAATTTTTCCCCCTTCAACACGATTTGTACGCAGACACTGCCCAAAAGTGCACAAGCCGCGAAAACTATTATTGCATTCACACACCAGAGTAAGTAAATTATTAGCTTGATAAGGGGGAATTATGGCACAAATACGAGCAGAGATGTGTATCGAGGATTGTGGTACTTATCTATACATAATATTGCCGCCCTATGAATCCGTGGCCGCTATGCAGGATCATATCGAGAAAATTTATGACGCCGTCGAAAAATATGGAAATCGTAAAATTCTTGTAGATGCCACCGCAACAGAGAAACAAATCCCGATCTTTGAACTTTACGAACTTTGTATTTACCTGGTAGCCAAGTTCAAAAATACCAGACCAAAAATCGCAGTTATAGCCCACCCCAGCGCCGTCTACCCCGACCGTTTCGGCGAAAACGTTGTCCGTAATCGCGGCCTTGATCTCATCAGGTTCATCGACAGCACCGACGAAGCCATGACCTGGCTGGGAATTAAACCGGCCCAATAATATTGGATCAGTTCCCGGCACTTAGCGAAACAAGTTTGAAAACCGTAATTTCCGGCCGGCATCGCAACCTTGGCCTGCCATGTCTACCCAGTCCACGATTAATATAGAGCGTTTTGCGACCGACATTCATCAGCCCTGAAATGAGCTTTCTTTGTTTTATCGGCAGATTGGCCGCGATTGGTATTTCCATGCTCGAACCATGCGTATGACCCGAAAGTATCACGTCCGCATGCCAGTCCTGGAGATGTTCGATAGCTTCGGGATTGTGCACCAGCGCAATCGCTGGCCCTGCTGCTGGCACCGCGCCAAATGCCTTGTGCGGCTTGCAGTCATTTACCCAAATATCACCCAGGCCGACTATCCAGAGCCGTTTTCGACCAAATTGAATGTATGTAGCCTCATTTCTAAGCAGTGTGATACCGGCCGACTTAATTTCCTTAATAAGATCCGCCAGACGGAAATTGCGTTTGGGTTCAAAAACTCCATAATCATGGTTTCCTAGGCAGGCATAAATTCCTAAAGGAGCTTTCATAGCCGCAAGCATTTTGATGAGCTTATCTTTGTAAAGGCCACGTTTGTCATAAGTTATGTAATCGCCGGTAAGGGCTATTATGTCGGGTTTAAGTTGATTGACCCGCGCTATGCAACGCTTTAGATATGCCGGGGAAACGGTAGTACTGCAATGAAGATCGCTTATTTGTACAAGTATCTTGCCATGAAAATATTCTGGCAGATTCGCTATAGGCAGATCCAATTTGGCTACTTCCAACCATTCGCGCCCATGGCCGCTTTCATCTACCGCCGCGGATGTACAAAAACCCAGCGAACCCAGCGCCACGCCCCTTAAATACCTCGCTGTTCTATATGTTTTTCGGCCTGCGGCCGCTATTCTAGCTCGTACCAATCAACAACTCCCGGCAAAGCCAATCTAAATTCAAATCGCATTATACTTTGGATTTACCGATCTAAAAAAGAAAAGTTCTACTTAAAATAAATTCAAACTTACTATTTAAAGTGGCCGTGGTCGCAAATCTCTCAGCACCGACGCTTAATATAGCTTTGTAGAGGCTATAACTTTCTTTTAGATTTATTACTAATTAATACTTTTCGTTTGACTGGGGATATAATTTATGCTAGATTACATCCGCATTTCTCTTAGGGGAGAAGTACGACACGGTAGTTGTGCGCACCTTGCTTGAGAAGTTTTAAAAAGAACTGCGTAATAGTTCTATATTTATTTTTTGGAGAGGTACATGAGAAGCTCTGTTTTTATTGCGCTGGCAGCAATGCTTTGCGCGGGGCCAGCGTTTGGCTCTACAATCGCGACGTTCGCGGACCCGAGCACGGGCAGTGCTACGCCGCTGTTTACTGTGAACACGGCACTTGGAACAGTTACGGGCGGATGGGATGACAGCAAATCAGGGCTGACACTTATTTTCCCGCTGACCGGCAACACTTACACCAACGCTTTTTTCATCCTGACAAACCTCGCATACTCAGGGACGAACTCGGGCGGTACGACCGGGCCTGGGGCAGTCTCGTTTTACAAGGATGGCGAACCAGTTGCGGCAGTTGGGCCGCTGTTCATGATCGAGTTCGCAAGCGCACAGGTGAGCCTGAGCGGCCTGGGTGGCGATGATGTGTTCACTTTGAACGACATTACATTAAGCGGGCGAGAACTAGCCGGCATGATGTTTGAAGAAGAACAATTTTCGTTCTCGTTCGGAAACCTCAAGGCACTGCCGAACAAGACTGGATATACGGCTACGGCTTCAATGACATCTTCTGCGATCATGACTCCTGAACCGATGACTATTGGGCTTCTTGCGTTCGGCATTGGTATATTGACGATAGCGAAGAAAAAATAGTTTTTCTAGTTTGCGTGATTTTAAAGGACTTGTCGTTTAGGCGGCGAGTCCTTTTTTTTGCGCGTTACCGTTGAGTGATACGACGTTAA
>MHYB01000095.1:15726-16136 GCA_001824635.1 Planctomycetes bacterium GWF2_50_10 | reverse complement strand
TCTCATTGACGGAATGTTGAGAGGAATTCGGCAATGAGGGCGGGAATGGCGGGTTTGTTGTTTAGATTTTCTTCAATAATTTTAACGAGGGCTGAGCCTATGATCACGCCATCGGCACCGGCGACGGCGAGTGCTTTTGCGTGCGCGGGCTGGGAGATGCCAAAGCCTACGCAGACAGGTACATCTGTGACAGATTTTATGCGTTTAATGAGCGGTGCAACAAGGTCAGAGACATCCTGGCGGGCGCCTGTTACACCGAGGACAGCGACGGTATAGATAAAGCCTGTGGTCTGGGCTGCTACTTTTTTGATACGATCATCGGAGGAGACGGGCGTTGCCATGAAGACGGTATCGACGCCGGCTTCTTTTGCAAGGGGTACAATCTCATCGGCATCATCGATCGTGAGATC
>MHYB01000095.1:11776-15701 GCA_001824635.1 Planctomycetes bacterium GWF2_50_10 | reverse complement strand
GCGGCGCGGAAATCATGGAAGAATTTTTGCGGCCCGTACTGAAAAACTAGATTGTAGTACATGAGCAGGCCGATTGGAATATCCTTGTAGGCTTTGATTTCAGCAATGAAGGCTTTTGCCTTTTCGACGGTCATGCCTGCGGTAGCGGCGCGGAGATCGGCCCTTTGGATGACTGGGCCGTCTGCGACTGGGTCAGAGAACGGAATACCGAGTTCAAGAATATCAGCGCCGGCGTCGATCGCGGATTTAACGATCGCCAGGCTTGTGGAATAATCAGGGTCGCCGATGACGAAGAACGGAATGAGGGCGGGACGGTTTAGTTGGGCGAAAGTTTGTTTATAGGTTTTCATTTTTGTAACCACTGATTTACGCTGATTAATAATTATTTTTTACGGTGCTGCTCGACTATATTTACGTCTTTATCTCCCCTGCCCGAGAGGTTCACTACAACAGCGGTTTCACACGGCAATTTGCCTTTCTGGGCGATTACATAGGCCAGGGCATGGGAGCTTTCCAGAGCTGGGATAATGCCTTCCATTTTGCAAAGTAGTTCGAACGTATCAAGAACTGCATCATCATTAATTGGGACATAGGAGGCTCGCCCAGTGTCTTTTAAATGGCTGTGTTCTGGACCGACGCCGGGGTAGTCAAGGCCTGCACTGATGGATTCACTTTCCATAACCTGGCCTTCGGTGGTCTGGAGGAGATAGCTTTTTGCTCCGTGGAGGATTCCTGGGCGGCCTGCGGTTAAGGTTGCTGCGTGATGGCCTGTAGAGACGCCTCGTCCACCGGCTTCTGCGCCGACGAGCTTTACGGATGGATCATTTACAAACCCAGAGAATATGCCGATAGCGTTTGAGCCGCCGCCTACGCAGGCTACTACCATGTCAGGAAGGCGGCCGATCTGGTCAAGGCATTGGCAGCGGGCTTCGCGGCCGATGGGGCTTTGGAAGTACTTTACGATCTCCGGGAACGGGTGCGGGCCTGCAGCGGTGCCGAATAGATAGAAAGTGTCTTCGACGTTGGCGGTCCAGTAGCGGAGGGCTTCATTGATGGCGTCCTTGAGGGTCGCAGTTCCGCTTGCGATTGGCAGCACCTCTGCCCCGCAGAGCTTCATTTTATGGACATTAACACTCTGGCGTTCGACGTCGGTGGAACCCATGAATATCTTTGTTTCCATGCCGAAGAGCGCGCCTATCATCGCGGTGGCAAGACCGTGCTGGCCCGCGCCGGTTTCGGCGATGAGTTTTGTTTTGCCCATGTACTTCGCCAGCAGTGCCTGACCCAAGGCATTATTGACTTTGTGGGCACCGCCGTGGAGGAGGTCTTCGCGTTTGAGGTAAACACTGAAGCCGACATATTCGCTTAATCGGCGGGCGAGATACAGCGGGGTCGGCCGACCAGCGTAGTCGCGATAGAGCGAAGCGAGTTCGTCACAAAAGCTTTTATCAGAGCGATACTGATAAAACGCCGATTCGATTTCTTCAAGCGCACCGATGAGGACTTCGGGAACGTAGAAGCCGCCGTATTGACCGAATTTGCCTTTATACTTCATTTTTGTTTTCCAATCAGCCGCGGACGTACTTTATATTTTCGAAAAGCTGTTTCATTTTTTTATGATCTTTTTTGCCGGGGGCGGATTCTATTCCGCTGCAAACATCGATACCATAGACATCTAGTTCGAGGGCCTTGCGGACGTTATCGGGATTTATGCCGCCGGCGAGGAAGACACGTTTGTTTATGTTGCCTATCACGTTCCAATCAAAGGATATACCGGTGCCGCCGTAACGTTTGGGATCGAAAGCATCCAGGAGGACGGCGTCGGTAAAATATTTTTCCGCTAACTCAAGCGAGGACTTATCCTTGACGCCAATAGCCTTGATGGTTTTGACGGAGAACTGGCGGAGGGAGTTACAGAATTCCGGCGTCTCGTCGCCATGAAGCTGGACCCAGTTAAAGGAGCCATCCGTGATTTGTTCTTTAATTTGTTCCAGCGTCGGGTTTACATAGACGGCGACAATATCGACAAAGGCTGGAAGTTGGGAGATTATCTTCGCTGCGGCCTGGGGGCTGATGAAACGGGGGCTTTTTTCGTAGAAGTTGAAGCCGAGGAGGTCTGCACCCATTTCCATGGCGGCCTTGGCATCTTCAATATTCGTGATACCGCAAATTTTAACTTTTACGATCTGCATAGTTTAGCTGTTTGAAATTTTAATTAGTATTTCGAGGCATTTAGACGCTCCGCCATTATCGATGGAAGCGGCTGCTAAATCAATGGCGGATTGAAAATCATCTGCCAGGCCCGCGACTATGATGGCCGCGGCGGCGTTTAGGATGACGATGTCGCGTTTTGGGCCGGTTTCGGAGCCGGTTACGATGTCTCTAACAATTCTGGCGTTGGTTACCGCGTCGGAACCTTTTAGCTCATCCGGAGTTGGGGCAGAAAAGCCGAAAGCAGAGGGGTCTAGGGTGGATTGGGTTATTTGGCCGGCTTTGAGATGAAAAATCTTGGTTGGAGTCGAGGTGCTGATCTCGTCAAGGCCGGCACTGTGGACGACCATGACGTGTTTTGCTCCGAGCAGTGCCAGAGCTTCGATCATCAGGGGCATAAGTTTTTCATCCGGAACACCGAGCACCTGGGCCGATGCGGCCGCTGGATTGGCCAAAGGGCCGAGCATATTGAAGACGGTCATGAAGCCCAGGCCCTTGCGGATGGGCTGAACGTATTTCATAGCCGGATGGAACATCGGGGCGAACATAAATCCGATATTGGCCTGCTTAATGCACACAACAACGCGGTCGGGGGCGCAATCTATCTTGACACCCAGCGCCAATAGCACGTCGGCTGAGCCGCAGGAGCTTGTGATGGCGCGATTGCCGTGCTTGGCGATCTTGGCTCCGGCCCCGGCGGCGACGAGTGCGGAGGCGGTCGAGATATTGAATGTCTTTACTTTAGAACCGCCTGTGCCGCAGGTGTCGACAAGGAGATCGAGGCCGGTTTCAATTTTGACGGCATGTGAGCGAAGCGAGCGGGCAAAGCCGGCAAGTTCGCCGGCGGTCGGGCCTTTGATGCGGATAGCGGTGAGGATAGCGGCGATCTTGACTTCTTCGACCGTGCCGGAGAAGACGGTGTCCATGAGTTCGGTGGATTGCTCGAATGAAAGATCACAGCCTGCAAGGAGCATATTAATGTATTCAAGTACAGCGGTCATGACAGCACTCCTTTTGAGGTGGATTTGGCGAGTTTGAGAACATTATCAATTATTTTTCCACCTGCGGGCGTGAGGATGCTTTCGGGGTGAAACTGGACACCATAAATTGGCAGATCCGTGTGTTGGACGGCCATGGTGATGGTTTCGAAAGAGGCGGTTTGGCGGAGGCATTTTGGCAGGCGGACGGCAGCGAGGGAATGGTACCGCCCTACTTGCATCGGGTTTTCTATGCCATCAAAGATGCCTTTTTCATCGTGGGTGATCCGTGAGGGTTTACCATGCACGGTTTCGGGGGCGTAGCCGACATTGCCTCCAAAATGCTGCACAAGAGCCTGGTGACCGAGACATACGCCGAAAATGGGAAGCTTATCCTTGAAATAATTGATCGCATCGAGCGTGACCCCGGCGGATGATGGTGTGCCTGGGCCGGGGGAGATCAGCAGCAGATCAGGGCCAAAGTCGCGAGCCACTTCGATAAGAGTTTCCAGCGCGGTATCAGCCCGATATACCTTGGCAATGCAATCTCGCTTGCAGAAATCGTCAACAAGATTGTAGGTAAAAGAATCGAAATTATCTATCATTAATACTTTAGTCTGCATGGGACACCTTTCAATATTCCTGCCCGCGGATGGCACGGATGCACGAATTGGCTTTGGCTTGGGTTTCTTCATATTCAACGGAAGCAACGCTGTTATGTACGATGCCGGCACCGG
>MHYB01000095.1:0-11712 GCA_001824635.1 Planctomycetes bacterium GWF2_50_10 | reverse complement strand
CCCCGCCGTAATAGCCGCGTTTATTTTTTTCGAGCTTGCGGATGATCTTCATGGCTTCTATCTTGGGCGCGCCCGTCAGCGTTCCCATGTTCATTGAGGCCAGATATACGCTAAGTGCATCAAGATCAGGCCTAAGCACGCCTTTTACGTTGGATACGAGGTGCTGGACGGAAGCGTATTTTTCAACGGTGAGAAGCTCGTTGACTACGCGTGAGCCGGGCTTTGAAACACGGGCGATATCATTGCGGGCAAGATCGACAAGCATCATATGTTCTGCAAGTTCCTTGCGGTCGAGCTTTAATTCCGCTTCGTAGCGGAAGTCTGTTTCAGGATCGACCTGGCCATTGATCCGGCCCCTGGGTTTCGTACCCGCGATCGGCCGGATTTCCACACAACGCTCGTTTTTGCCGCTGACACGGACATTGAGTTCAGGACTCGACCCTATGAGGGTTGTCGCTGGAGTATTTATATAGAACATATACGGCGAGGGGTTAAGTTTGCGGAGGCGTTTGTAAACATCCAGCGGTTCATCAGGGCATGGCTCAACGATGGTGCGGGACAGGACGACTTGAAAAATGTCGCCGTCGAGAATGTGACGTTTGGCGATACCGACCATTTTTTCATATTCAGCTTTGTCGGTGTCGGTTGAGGATTGGGGAAGGTGCTGGTGTTTTGCACCGGAGACGGGAGCTTCGAAACGGGCCATGTTGTAGTAGTAATCAAAGGTTTCCTGGGCGCGGGCAATAATGGCGTCGCGGTCTTCGGATGTGATTATGACATTGACTACGACATAGCCGGCCCCAGCCTGGTGGTCCATTATGAAGATGTTATCAGCGAAATAGAGTTCGTAGTCTGGATTTTCGAGGCTGTCGCTTTTGCTTTTGGGTAGCTTTTCGAACTGGTCGACAAAGTCGTAGCTTATTGCGCCCAATAGACCACAGGTTACGCGAAAGGGTTTAGAGGCAAGTTCGAAAGCAAAGGCGACCGCTCGGATGACATCCATCTGATTGGTGCTTTTGAGGCGGGATTGTTCATCCATTGGGCCTTGGGCCAGCTTTATAGTGCCCGTAATGGAATCGGGACCAAATTTTACACTTTGGCAAAATGCGAAGCGGTCTTTGCAGTCAGCGGCTAAATACTCCACCATCGCCCTGCCGGTGCGGCTTAGGGCTTTGATCGTGAATTCGGAGCCGCAGCCGGTGAGATAGAGGGCTGGTCGCGAAGTCCCAAAACTGAGCGCGCCGCTGTCGGCAAGGTACTCGCGGGATTCGAGCAGGCAACAGTTCTTGGCTCGGCCGTAATCGCTTATTTTGGCAAAGAAGTCGACGGGGTCGTCTATGTCGATGCGTTTGACAATTGGGACGATCTGTCCGGGTTTTGCACCACTTATTATCTCTTTATAGTCGTTCATGCGATCCTCTCGTTGTTTAAAGGCAAAAAAAAACGGCCCATCGTTTTTATCCGACAGGCCGTTAGGCTTTTTTTATAGATTTTATATGTAAACTGACCGTTTACCTGTCGGCTATGTATTCGACAGGCCACCACCAACCAAGAACATTGCTGATAATATTTACGCGATCACTTTGCATAAATTACTTTATACCATAACAAAGCGGATTTTGTCAAACATATTTTATTCATGTTCAGAGGATGGCTTGGGAGCGGCTAGATATTGGGTGATTTTTTCGAGAGCTTCGTGCCCAGAAAGGCGGGCCAGATTCAACCAGAGCCCCGAGCGACAATGGCGGTAAAGAGAAAAAGCCGAAATAGACATCTGATGGACAAGGTCAATATCGGGGGCGGGGCCGAGGGGGGAATCAAAAATTTGCTGGACCTCGCCAGCGGCGATATCGGGGAGCTTGTGAATAATGCCGCCGAGGATCATGAATGGCATGAAAAGCTGGTCTTTTGTTTTTTTGCCGGGCACTTTAATTTTCGGGCCGATATCGAGATGCAGAAGATTCATTTGAGACAATTCGCTGACGAAATCGAACTCCGGTTTTGAGAGCTGCGAGAGAGATTCGATCTGCTTCTTTATGAGCTGCGCCTGTTCGAACTGCATCTGCGAGGCACAACTCTTCATACCACCCTGAAGCTTGATGACAAGTCTGGGCCAATCACCTGAAGCTGCAGCGACGGCATCATTCACCTGTTCGAGATACTGATCTTTTGAAAGCTTGCCCAGGCACGGAGCTTTGCAGGTACCCATCTGGTAATACGGACAGCTTGCGGCCTTTTGCGGGTCATCGATGAGACAATATTTTTTGCAGAGAGCAAAGGCGTTTTCGAGAATGTCGATGAAATCTGAAGCGCTTTTACGGCTTTGGAATGGGCCGAAGTATTTTGTTTTGGAATCATGGGAAATATCATTGGCAACTGTAAAAGCAGGCCATTTGGCCCCGGTGTTGATCTTGATGAAATTTATGGCGGGAAGATTAACGTGGTCTGCCAGCCGAGAAGGGAAGAGAGCTTTGGCGGATTTATAATGCTCAAACGTACTTGCGAAATCATTGTAGGTACATTTGCTCAAAATGTAGCGGGTGATCTCTTTGAGCTTTACTCGGCGGCCTGAGACGGTGGCATCTTCGGATAATCTGTTTACTGCGAGTCGGCGGATATCAGCACTGATGATGAGCAGGATCGGCCGAGAGGACTCGTCCGCAAAAAGCAAAAGGCCCTTGCAATGTGGAAGGGCCTTGAAAATCTTGAGAATGTCATCTTCGGGATGTATCTCTACACAACTTTCGAACAAGCTGCGCAGGAGTTCAGTCATTTACACCCGTATGCCTGAAACAACGGTTTCGAAAACCATATTGCCATCAACTATACCCTGAACAGCGCAACCGAACATGCGCGGGGTGTACTTTGTCATTTCGCCGATCAGATAAAGCCTTTGGCCCGGCACGACAGTCTGGCGGAATTTAGCACTTTCGATCCCTGCAAAACCGACGAAGCCCTTTGCTTCCTTGATTTTCTTCACATAAAAGCTGGCAAGCTGCGCGGCGGCTTCGATCATTATTACACCGGGCATCAGGGGCCTTCCGGGGATGTGCCCCCTGATCCAGAATTCGTTATCAGTGACATCCTTAAACCCGATGATGCGACAGGGATCGACGCTGTGCCAGACGATACCGTCAAGCTGCTGCATTTCAAAATTTTGCGGGTTATGTTCAAGTACGGCGTTACGGTCGTACTCAACTTTTGTAAGATCGATCTGTGAAATATCAAACAGCAGTGCCGGGGGCATATTATCTCCAGTTTACTTCTTTAAGCACAGTTGATGCGCAGCAACATATCAAAGAGCGACAACAATTGACGTACTACTCTTCGACGGCCCTGATCTCAAGCACCTTATTTCTTACGACCTGTGCAGCCTGCTTGATATCCTGCATCTGCTTGCGGACGCGTGTGCCGGCAGCCTTGTTGCCGCCCATGGCTTTGTTAATGTCTACTTCGATTTCCGCTACCAACGTCTTGAGTTTCTCGTACTCTTGCATTTAAAAACCTCCAGAATTCATTTCAAAAATAGAAGTCTAACTTCACCGGTTATTTTTGTCAAAGGCAAAAATTTAAGCGTAATTGGACACAAAGTCAATTACTTAAACAACTTGCAAGTAAGTTCAGCGATCCTCTGGCCTCTTCGCCTGCACTGGGCACTTACCCTGTCGTCAGGTTTGCCTATTGAGACTGGGCCGTAATGGTCGCCCTGCGGGTCGCCCCAGGTGATAAAACCGGCGATAAGCATGGCTTCAAGGATTCCCATGATAGTTGTTTCATTGCCTCCGCCGATGTTGACAGAAGAGGAAAAAGCCCCGCCGATTTTGCCATCCAGTTTGCCGTGGCGCGTGACAGCATCATCGAACATCTGTTTTATAGGAGCAGCCATATGGCCATAGTATGTCGGGGAGCCGACTACAATGGCATCGGCTTCTTCGAGGTCATCAAGGGTGGTATCCTGGACGGATTTGCACTGCGTTGGCAATTGGGCATCGTTCATGGACTTAGCAATAAGCTCAGCCATCTGCTTCGTATTGCCGCTGCGGGAATAATACACGACCAGACCTTTTGGCATAAGACCTCCATCTATTTTTGCTTATTTTTCGAGCGGGATGATATTTTTACCAAAGTTTTCCGGTACTTCAATATCAAAAACGTCATCATTCATTTTTTTATTTACGACGGCATCTTCGAGCTTGAAGTCGGAAATTATGTCATCAGGGGACTGGGCGGACATGCGAAGCGGCAGGTAACTACCGGTGTCTATCCAAAAATCGATAAACGCATAGTCCTGGGCATAACGGGATGAAGGCAGGGATTTGAGCCTTAGCTGGACGACAGTATTGGTATCTGAAACGAGCGAAACGTCAAAATCTTTTTTGAGCTCATCCACCTTGGCAAAACCGATGATAGGCCAATACCGGCTGGCCAGTTCAAAGGCATCGAGGGGATGGTTGGGCTCACTTAGCTGGCGTATTTCAACTGATTTGAGATCGTAATTTATGCGGGTCATGTCCACGCCGTCGAAAACATACTCCTCGCGGGTTGGCGCGACGGGTTCATTATCCTGCTTTAAAGTGGTGAAGCTGACACGCATCTTTGAGCGGCCGTCGCCTTTAAAAAACAGCGTGCCAGTGCGTAGTGCCTTTGTTTCCAGAATAGGCTGCTCATTAATATATACGACTTTGGCCTGGTAGGTCTTGAGATCCTTGCTGGTCTCATTGAGACGGGCAAGGATGGCATCGACCCGGTCGGGTTTGAGGGCGTTGGGGTCTGGGCATGTGAGCATACCGACCAAGGTAATGATCATAAAGGTGGCAAATTCGAACATATAGACTCCTTTATACTTTGCGCGAATAAAGTTTTTGGATAAGCGAGATAAGCTCGTCTATCCTGTCAATAGAGTAATCGCTCCAGGGCAAGAAGTCATGGGCATTTTTGTGGTTTTTCAGCAGTACTGAGACCGCCCCTGCCGCCCGGGCGGCCTGGACGTCGTGGAGGAAGTCCCCTACTACGATTACCTGTTCGGGCGGGGTGTTGAATATTTCACACAATCTTAGAACACCCCAGGCGTCCGGCTTGACAGGTCCGTCAAAGCGGTCGACGATGTGATCGAAATTAAGAGAGTGCTTGGCGGCAACGGCCAGCGCATTCTCTTTTGTGTTGCGGGTGATTATGCCGGTTTGTATCTTCTTAACGGCGAGATAGTCGAGAGTTTCTCGTACACCAGCATTGAGGCGAGATTTTTCGACGGCAGCGGTTTCGTGCGCGTCGATTATCGCGAAAGCACGCTTCTTTTCAAGCTCGGTCATGTGCTCCATTTCTTCGAGTATCGTGCCGGCATGCGGGCCAAAGCCTATTTCCTTTCGGATCTGATCAAAATCCAGTATCGGCTCGGTTATAGTCCCGTCAAGGTCGAATATCACCACATTTATTTTCATGAGCGCATGTCTCTAAAATTAGGGTCCGCCACCGCGATCACCACGGCATAGACGTTGACGGCCCCTGCTGTCTTAAGAAGCGATGCGCATTCATTTAACGTCGAACCGGTGGTTTTCACGTCATCGACAAGGCAGATGGTTTTGCCTTTAAAGCTGTGGCCTCGTCTAATGGCGAAGGCATCGCGGACATTTGTGAAACGATCTTTGGCATCAAGGAGGGCCTGCCTGGGCGTGTTTCGTGTACGGGCGAGATCGCATTTTATCAGGTTTAGTTGGGGACAGATGGCGCGGGCAAGTATATGGGCCTGGTTAAAACCCCTTTGCACACGACGAAACCAATATAGCGGCACAGGAACAAATTGATCGGGTGGATTTTCGAAACCAGCGGAGGCCAGGGCAGCTTTTGCGAGCGTCTTTAATATGGGGGCCACTTCATCGCGGCCATGCTTAAACGCGAGTACAGCTTTTGATAGCACCCCCGTATATATCCCTGCTCGAGCAATGGAATCGAAATTAAACTGCTTGTCTCGGCATTGCGTGCAGGCTCCATCGTAGATAGCGAATCGGCTCGCCGTAAGACCGCACCTTCGGCAATAATCCGCGCCGCAGCACGCGCGGAGATCCTGCCAGCATTTTTCACATAGATCGTCAACATGATTTTCGATAAGAGCGCCGCAAGTCCCGCAACTCGCCGGCCAGAGAAGCTGCGCTGCCGCCCCGGCGATCTTGACAACACTAACCCTGCTTTTACCGATGGAAGCCATGCCGAAATTGTACCATGCGGCAGTCGGAAATCAAGCTCGTCTAAAAGCACAGATGACATTGAAAAATAGCTTTATTGACGCGGGCGTCTGCCGGTCACCCAGCTACGCCAATCAGGAACATAACAGTCATTATCATGACCAACTGAAGATATAACTTGCCGTGCTCGATATGCGGATGATGCCGGCAGCGGAGTTGACTGAGCATGGCCGTCGGCAAAATAACCGTTGGTCCGCAAATTGTGCCTGAAGGATGTTGTCGGGTAGTCATTTTTTTGCCATGAGCCGCTCATAAATAATTGCGGCGGATCAAGAAGAGCGCAATTTTCGATAGCTGAGCCGGCACCGGGGTCACGGTCAAGCATCGTATCGGCAAAGACGAAAACCTGCGCGGGATGGATAACCGTTTGGCTGCGCTGCCAGGGACGGTTGCCTATCATGGTTGCCCAGCCTGATGTCTTTGCTGGAGTAAGATAATAGCCGTTATAGCCGTAAGTACTGGTGATCCATTTGGGGCCGTCAGGCATGTTGTCGGGCTTGCCCTGGAACTTGTATGTACCAAGCTTTTGCGAGGGACATTCAAAAAGGCCGTTCCTTTTAAGGGTAGATGTTAAATATGACCACGTAAATGACTTCTGGTGATCAATACCTGTGGGCGTTTTTTGGCCCCACCAGTGGGTGTCAGTAGATGATTCATAAGCAGGCGGGAAGAACTGGCTGTAATCATTTGCGTAGAGCTGTACCGCAAAGCCGATCTGACGCAGGTTGGCAATGCATATTGTGCTCTGCGCTCGTTCGCGGGCCATGCCCAGGGCAGGCATAAGAATTGAAAGAAGCAACGCTAGAATGCTTATAACAACAAGCAATTCAACTAATGTAAAGCCTTTTGAGTAGTTTTTCATATCACTGCATCCCAAATTGACCTGCGATATGCGAATAATCATGGAAATCGACTATACCATTTAAATCCACGTCAGACCTGTAAACGCCCAGGGCGCCGTCAAAGAGCCATGATTGTGAAAACAAGTTAATATCCACATAATCAACACAGCCGTCACCGGAAACATCTCCCAGCAGCTTTGGCTCGACGAATTTGTAAATACCGTCGGCGCCAACGGCGTAAAGGCTGTCCAGAAATACCGCCGGACTGTTGCCGCAACCGCTAAAATGCGAGATAACAAAACCGCTCTGTTGCGGAGTCTTGGTAACATCCAGCACATACAGATCGCTATACCCGGCGAATTCCGTAATGGGCCGGGTTTGAGCGCCTACATAAAGTTTGCCGTTGGCGTAAACAGGGTGATAGCTCCATCCGCCCATCGACGGCGAGCCGGCTGGTGTCTCCCATAACATTTGCGCCGACGAGCCGTTATCCGCAAAGGCCTGGATTTTGGGCCGTGAACCGTAAGTGCCGCCTATGCCTGCTGAAAGGTAAATGTTGTTGCCCACTACGACAGGGATTGAATCGGTCCGCTCGCATGGAGTTATCCATTCAATTCGGCCATCAGATGCGCGGAGCTTGACAAGCTGAGAATTGTTCTGGCCTGATGAGGTACTTGAGTAATATGTGGCTCCATAAAGAAATCCGGATTTTGTGATTGTCAAGCCGCCAAAAAAACCTTTGAGACGGCTATCCGTTGACTTCCATAGCTGACAAGACGTTGAAGACATTGCGTCAAACGCGTAAATGGTGCCGGTACTGTTGTCGCCGTCGTTTATACATGCGACGTAGACCACCCCATCGGCATAAGCAGGTGTATTTCCGCAGGTATTGCCCAGCAAGGCAGACCATACGATCTGACCGGGTTGATATGGATTATTCACATCCTGCGCATCGAGGTTAATGCAGTAAAGCATACCGGTCGCGCCGGTACTAAAATCAGTTATGAAAGCCCTGGCATGAGGGATATCCCAAGCCACTACCGGCGAAGCATTGATTATGTTTCGTAATAAATCTGGCAGCGCGGTATTCCAGCGCGTAGAGCCGGTGTTGGCGTCAAAGGCGTATATCATATTGCCGGAACCAACCACCACGCATGAGTTTTTGGCATCTATGGCCGGAGTAGACCATGAATCCGAATTCGATTTTTCCGTCAATGCCGTCCAGCATATCTCGCCTGAAGATGCGTCATAGGCCACGATCTGGCTGTTTGTGTACGCTTCATACACATCATAATATCGCGCGTAAGCAAAAATTTTATTCTTAAAGGCAACTATGCTTGCCGGGCCTTCAAACTCGATCGTGTATTGGGGGTTTTGCGGATCACTATCGTTTTGCCAAACGACGTGCTGCGCATCAAGCATCGAAGGACCGTCCACAGATATGGATGTGTGCGAAGCATTTGCCCCTAACGACTGCCAAAGCTGCCCCGCACAAAGCGGCGTCATCGAGAAGGTCAACACTATTAAAAAAGCTATTTTTTTCATATCCAGCACAAACATATTCGCGGGTGGGACGATGGCAGTCGCCCCACCCGCTTGAGGTGAACGAAATTCTATTTTCGACGCATAAGGATCGCACCAAGACCGATCAAGAGTATCGAACAAGGTTCCGGCACCGCGGCGACATCGGCAAAACCGTCTATTTTCCCCGGGCCGGTAAGCTTAATATATTTGATAGCCGAAAAACCACTCCCAGCAAGATCAAATGACATTCCTCCAGCCGAGCCGGCATACAATTCCAAGGCCTCGGCGACAGTCGCACCGGCAAAATCGGCATGGGTCAGCGATGGGTCAAGCGGCTTTGTCCAATCCTGCTCCGCTCCCCACTGATTATTGTTCCACGCAAACGCCTGGGCAGGCATTAGATTGTCGTTATTGATCGTAGTGGCGTAAGTGTACCAGTTCACCAGATCAGGGCTTATGCTGACAGTCATTTCAAAATTGTCCCATGTCGACAGCGACCCATCAGCGATGGAGTAAGTATCCATATCCGTTGATTCAGTGATCCAACCGTCGCCCGTAAACGCATAGGCAGCGAAGACAGTGAAATCCATGCCGTAAAGGTTCGAACTGTCATCCATGACAAAATGATCAAAGGCAACGACCAACTCATCCTGGTCGCCCAGGGCCGTTATAAGTTTATTACCCGCGGGGTCTGTATTGAACGGCGAATTCACAACCGAAGATGCTGTGGTTGAAGCCGGATAACCGTAAACAGGATCATCATATCCAGGGTCATAAATCCATGTGGAAGGCTTGCCGACTACAGACGCAGCCGGATCATTGTAAAGACCATCGCCTGCCCACGCCTCGGAATTTACGACAGACGCGGCAAATGGACTGCTCTGAGCACAACATGTAACCGAAACCAGAATCACTAAACACATTACAAATCGCATCAATTCTCCCTTCTGTGCCTCAATCGCGGAGGCTGTTAAAAAATTTGGAACAAAAAAAAACCGCCGTTCCCACGCGTGGAACGACGGTTAATTAACGATACCAAATTTTTACAGCCTGAGCCTTTTCCCGGGAAAAAGACAGCAGAAGCCGGAGAATTTGCATCGGTGTTCCAAAACGCGAGAACAACACAAACGCTAACAGCTACAGGCAGGTTTTCTGACTTGCACCCTACCGAACGGATCCTTCCCGCCTGCATAACGCAAGCAGTGGAACAATCTCCCATTCGGATTTCCGATTTCTCGGAGCGGACGCTCACAGCGGCGCGACCGTCGCGGAATTTCACCGCATTCCCATTTGCTTATCCCGGGATAGGCTCCCAGGACCTGCAACTGACAACACTCAATTTTTAAAGAGCAATCGGGATATATCTATACCATAAGGATTTTGGCAGTCAAACGTAAATTTACATTTTTTTCGCCTTCAGCACTGAAGGGGCAAATTCAATAGCCCAGTCGCCCCAACTGCAATCTTGTTTTGGTCATTTTGTGTTTAGAATTTGAATTTGTTTCGGATTTCGGGTTTCGAGCTTCGGATTTTAAGCGTTGCGGCACTATTTAGCGGGTACCGCCCCAGCCTTGTTTGGATCACTTACGTTTGCATTCCAGCGATTTACTTGCTCAAGCCAGGCAGTTCTGGCCGTGACTGTCTTAATAGCCTTCAGTGCCGCAATCAGAGCCTGATTCGAAGCCGCCCCGCCGGAGGCCAACTGGTTATCGATCCTAATGACAATGGTGTCAGAGGCATCCATATCCTTTTCGATAAGCCTGTTTTCGATCAGCTGTACAGCCGCACCGATCTTATTTTGCTTAAGCTGCTCGCCGAATAACGCCGCGATAACTTCTTCACGTTCGTTCTGGGATGCGCTTTCGCCGATCTTGCCCCAGTATTCCAGGGATTTTTCGCCCTTCCCTGCCTGGGAATACGCCACGGCAAGCCTCTTACGGACCGCCTTGAGCACAGCCGGCTGATTTTCAACCTGTGCCTTTTGCTCACCCATTTCCAGCAGCGTTATTTTTCTTTCAAGGGCGATAGAAACGTTCGGATCAGCCTCGATATTACCTATCCAGTCAGCAAGGGTAGAAGAACCAGATCGCTTAAAAATATCAAGCATGGCGGCCCAAGCCTGTTCCGAATCGGTTTTCGCCAGCCGCACACTTAGCCATTTGAGGTCCGATTCCGCCCCGACCCTGCCGGTAAGAGCTATAACACTCTGGCGTATGTCAGGGCTTGGATCATCATAAAGCGATTTCGCAATGATGATCTGCAGCGCTTTGGGTTCGTCGATATTGATAAGGCCTTTAACAGCAGAAAGACGAACAGAATCTTCCTTTTCAGCGACGGACGACATAAAGAGAGGCTCAAAAATCCTCGCCGATTCTGCCCTGTATGTTTTTGCGCCGCACAGATCAGCCATTTCATTGAGCAATGCTCCGCGAAATTTGTCATCTCCGCCCGCGGCTTCCGCCGAATATCTTGCCCCAAGCTGGGTTAAATACTTGCATGTCTCCTCTTTGCCCAGGCCGTCGTTTATAAGCAATTTAGAGAGCACTTGCGCTCCCTTGAGGGACTTTAAACCATCAGGGTCTGCCAAATACCTCGCCGCCCAATTTATCGTTGAAACATATGTAGCACTAGGCGTTTTATCCTCCGATGACGCCACAGAATAGTTCACCGCTTCACCCAGGGCCGAGAAAAGTTCCAGCCTGACGATTTCATTTTTTTCGACTTCAAGCTGGGCAAGCAGTTTTTCAGACGGTTCAAAATAGCTTGTAAATGCCAGCAGTCTTGCCGTAGCGAGCCTGACAGCATCTTCGTTTGAGGATACAAGCGAAATAAGCACTGGGCCGAAGCTGTCCGGCAGTGTCTTTTCGCTCAAACGCCACTGCGAAACTTTTTCCAAAGCCCATATCTGCACCGTGCGCTCATCGCTGGTGAGCTTCTGCATAAGAAAGCTCGATCGCGTAGTATCGTCGCTTATAAGATCATACAAACTATCTATTGCGCCAATATAACGGCTTTCCCATGTGCGAAGCCTTGCTTCAAGCTGGTTAACACGGGCCATTTCTCGTCTGAGCCTTGCCTTAGAAACCTCGACAGCACTCTGCTTTTCG
>MHYB01000094.1:13200-13853 GCA_001824635.1 Planctomycetes bacterium GWF2_50_10 | reverse complement strand
TCGCGAGGGATCATGGTTGGCAGACGCTCACCATGCCAAAGCGCGTCGGCGGACGCTACAGCGTCCTTTCGAACGTCGGCCTCTTCCCCCTCGCGCTCATCGGCATCGACATCAAGAAGCTCATGGACGGCGCCGCACATATGCGCGCGGAATGCCTGAAAAACGGCCACGCGAAGAACCCCGCGATCATAAGGGCGGCGATCCTCGCCAACGCGTACCGCAACAACAAACGCATCGCGGACAACTTCTACTTCAAGTCTGACCTGGAATCGATCGGGAAATGGTATCGCCAGCTCATGGGAGAATCGATAGGCAAAGAGTGGAACCGGGACCATAACAAGCAGGTACACCAAGGCATCACCCCCACCGTCAGCATCGGCAGCACCGACTTGCACAGCATGGCGCAGCTTTACTTCGGCGGCCCCAACGACAAGTTCTTCACGCTCGTGACAGTCGGCGCATGGCGCGATGACCCGATCGTGCCCGCCATGCATGAGTACGACGCGCTTGTACCCAACATACAGAAAAAACGTCTCTCGACCATCATGGCGGCGATCGCGGACAGCGTCGCGATCACGCTCTACAAGAAGCAACGGCCGTTCTGCCGCATCAAACTACACGACGCGAGAGAAGGCTCCATCGGAGCGCTCCTG
>MHYB01000094.1:12745-12920 GCA_001824635.1 Planctomycetes bacterium GWF2_50_10 | reverse complement strand
ATAATCGGCGACGCACCGGTGTTCGAGAAATTTTACGCGGGCGGTATCGGGTCGATGCGCGGATTCGATTATCGCGGCGTAAGCACGAGGGGCTATCCGACGTTCCCGGGCACGATGGTTTCGGATAAATCGAGAAAGAAAAAAGACCCAATCGGGTCGGACTGGATATTCCTGG
>MHYB01000094.1:12413-12733 GCA_001824635.1 Planctomycetes bacterium GWF2_50_10 | reverse complement strand
TGGCATTCCCGCTGGCGAGCGAGACGTTCCAGGGATTATTGTTCGTGGATTCCGGTACGATAGACAGCGGGCCTTACCGAGTTTCGGTGGGTACGGGTTTGCAGATACTTATACCGCAGTGGTTTGGGCCGGTGCCGATGAGGTTTGAGTTCGCGATGCCGGTGAGCAAGGGTGACAGGGATGAGACGAGAGTGTTCAGCTTCTCGGTGGGAAGGCTGTTCTAAACATTGATTAGTGATTATTGATTAATGATTAATAATTAAATTATGTTGGCGGTTGTTAGGAAAGGATTGATCGATGAAGATGCAGAAGATGGTTGT
>MHYB01000094.1:9895-12386 GCA_001824635.1 Planctomycetes bacterium GWF2_50_10 | reverse complement strand
GGCTGGGGTAGGGTATCAGTATGTTAATGCGGCGGCGCCGGCTGGTGCGGGTGTGAGTGCGCCGAAGGTGGCGGTGGTTTCGATCAAGAGCGTTTTTCAGAACAGCAAAAAAAATGTCGAGTACAAGAATAAGATGACGGAGGAGCAGGATCAGATAATCGCTCAGCTTGAGAAGCTTTCAAAAGAGATCGACGCGCTTGAAGCGGATCTCAAGACCCGCAAGCGCGGAACGGATGAATATCTCAAGTTGATGAAGGATATCAACGAGAAAAAATCGTCGCTTGAGGGACAGAAGAGCTACTACCAAGAGCAGTTCAAGATGAAAGACCAGGACTGGACAGAAAAGCTTTATACGCAGGTGCTGGCGAAGACGGCGATAGTGGCGAAGGCTAAGGGTTTCGACCTTGTTCTTGAGAAGGATGAGATCGAACTGCCTGCACAAAGCGCGACAGAATTGATGCTGATCATACGCACGCACAAGGTGCTCTATTATAACGAAAACCTTGATATAACCAGCGATGTGCTGGCGGCGCTTGATAGTGATATCGCCGATGCTAATTCGACAAAGAAATAAGCCAAGTATTTGAGGCGATAGTGAGCAAGAGCATAAAACTGGCACAGCTTGCGGAGCTTTTGAAAGGTACCCTGGCGGGTGATGGCGAAATCGTCATTACTGGCGTGAGGAGCCTTGATGAGGCACGCGCGGATGAAGTATCGTTTTTGTCGGATGAGAAGCATGCGGCAAAAGCGGCTGGGTGCGGGGCGGGTGCGCTGATAGTCAAGGCGCATGCGGCATCGATAGCCAAGCCGCAGATAGCGGTGAGCAATGTTGACGCGGGGCTTATCGCGGCGATGAAGTTTTTTGCGCCTGTTCTGGCGGAGGTCAAGGCCGGCGTTCATGCGATGGCTGTGGTGGATCGTTCTGCCAAGATAGACGCAAGTGCTTCGGTTGGGGCTTATACCGTAATCGGGCCAAATGTACAGATCGGGGCAGGGGTTGTGATAGGTGCGCTGTGCCATGTCGGCGAGAATTCGTCGATCGGCCCGCAGAGCAGGCTGGATGCGAATGTGACGGTTTATCACAATTGCAGGATCGGCGCGGGCGTGATAATTCAGGCAGGGTCTGTGATAGGCTCGACCGGATTTGGTTACAGCTGGTTTGAAGGAAAGCATAACCTGATACCGCATAACGGCGGAGTGGTTATAGAGGATAATGTCGAGATCGGGGCGTGCTGCTGCGTGGATCGGGCGAAGTTCGGCGATACGGTTGTCGGCGCGGGATCGAAGCTCGATAATTTTGTGCAGGTTGCGCATAACGTGATCATGGGCAAGAGCTGCCTTATAGTTGCGCAGGTTGGGCTGGCGGGGTCCAGCGTGCTGGGCAACGGCGTTGTGCTTGGCGGGCAGGTTGGGGTGGCGGATCATGTGAAGATCGGCGATGGGACAATGGTGGGAGCGAAGGCCGGGGTCGTGGTGGATCTTGGCGAGGGTCTGAAGGTGGCTGGGACGCCGCCGATAGATGTTCGCGAGGCGATACGGATCGCGATGGCGACGCAGAAACTGCCTGAGATGGTTAAACAACTAAAAGATTTGAATCAGAGGTTGGCTAAGCTTGAAGCCGCAAAAGACAATAGAGAATGAAGTAAAGGTATCCGGTAAGGGCCTGTTCGACGGTAAAGAGGCGAAGGTCGTGTTTCGTCCTGCGCCGCCTGACACGGGTATAGTATTTATACGAACGGATATGGCTGAGCCTGTGCGGATACCTGCGCTTGTGACGAATCTCGCGGAACGCGCGAGGCGGACGGCGATAAAAAAGGGGCCGGTGATGGTCGAGACGACCGAACATTGCCTGGCGGCTGTGAGCGCGCTTGAGATAGACAATCTTTTCATTGAGATAAACGAACATGAAATGCCAGCGCTTGATGCGAGTTCGGCAGACTTTTTGAAGGCGCTCAAAAAGGCGGGGCTGGTTGAGCAGCAGGGGGCGCGCAAGGAATATACGATAACAAAAGCGGTGTCGATAACCGAAGGGGACGCGAGCATATACGCTCTGCCATGCAAGGAAGATGGGCTGCATATCACTTATGACCTGGATTACACGGGGCATACGGGGATAGGGCGGCAGTTATTCAGCTGCACGGTGACGGCGGAAAATTTTGAGAGGCATCTTGCGCCGGCAAGGACTTTTTTGCTGGAGGCGGAAGCCAAGGCGTTCCAGGCTCGCGGGATAGGCGCGCATCTTGGGCCTAAGGATGTGCTTGTTATAAATTCCGATGGGCCGATCAAGAATTCTTACAGGTTCAGCGATGAATGCGTAAGGCATAAGATATTGGATTTGATAGGCGATTTGGCGCTTACGGGGCGGGCGCTAAAGGGGCGTATTGTCGCATACAAGAGTGGTCATACGCTTAATCAACAGCTTGCCAGGAAGCTGCTGGAAATGGCAGAGCAGAGTGAGCGGCTCTCCAAGCAGGGTACGGACGCGATACTT
>MHYB01000094.1:0-9838 GCA_001824635.1 Planctomycetes bacterium GWF2_50_10 | reverse complement strand
AGGGTTATTGAGATCGAGGGTGATACCCGCATAAAAGGTTTAAAGAATGTTACGTTCAATGAGCCATTTTTCCAGGGGCATTTTCCGGGTGCGCCTGTAATGCCGGGAGTGCTGATAGTTGAGGCGCTGGCGCAGCTTTCGGGGTTGCTTTTTGCGCAGAGGCTTGAGAATACTGGTCAGCTTGCGCTGCTATTAAGCATGGATGGCGTTAAGCTGCGAAAGGCGGTCGTGCCTGGAGATCAGCTGATACTCATGGCGGAAGCGGTTAGGATACGAAGCCGGACGGGACATTGCCGATGCGTGGCGATGGTGGATGACCAGATCGCGGCAGAGGCGGAAATAAAGTTCATGCTGGTCGATGATGAGGCGGTTTAGTAAAAGAAGTGCTTAGTGCCTAGTACTTAGTTTTAGATTAGGAACGAATCGGTTATGCCGGTTCTTAGATTTTTCGGAGGTAATCAAAGCGGTATCTATGGTTGAGATACATCCATCAGCGGTAGTTGATAAAACGGCGGAGCTTGGGGACGGCGTTTATGTCGGGCCTCATTGTGTTGTTGAAGCCGGGTGCGTGATAGGCGAAGGTACGGTGCTGGAAGCGAATGTCGTTGTGAGCAGCGATGTGAAGATGGGCAAGAACAATCGCCTTTATCCGTGCTGCGTGCTTGGCAGGTCGCCGCAGCTTCTTGGTTTCAAGACGGGCACGAAAGTGGGACGCCTTGAGATCGGCGATAACAACGCGCTTCGCGAAAATGTTACGATGCATCCTGGCATGTACCCGGACGCGGTGACTAAACTCGGTTCGGATAACCTGATAATGGTTGGTTCGCATATCGGGCATGATTGCGTTGTAGGCAATAAGATCGTGATGAGCAATGGCTGCCAGGTGAGCGGGCATGTTCATATCGAAGATGGTGTGTGGATAAGCGGCATGGTCGGCATACACCAGTTCTGCACGATCGGCAGATGGGCTTACGTTGCTGGGTTTTCGGCAATTGCTCATGATATACCGCCGTTTGTTATCGTGAGCGGGCATTATCCGCCGATGATACGATCGGTGAACAAGCGCGGGCTTACCAGGGCAGGACTTTCGGAGGAATCGAAGGCGGCTGTTACCGACGCGTTTAAAAAACTTTATCGCAGCGGCGGGACACTGCTTGAGAATGCCACGCGCATTTATGAGCAGGACGGCGTTGATGAGAATGTCAAGGCGATGACGCAGATGATCATAAACAGTTCCAAGCAGCGGTTTGGGCGGTATCTTGAAGGATTCAGGCACAAGTAAACTCAGCGTTCAGGGTTGAGCGTACAGGGTTTAAAAAAAAGAATTGTTGCGGGTTGCGAGTTGAGGAGAGGCGAGTCCAGCGTTGATCGCTCGACAATCCAATCTCGACGATGTCGGGATGCCAAATTAGAAAGACCAAGATGCAGAAGCTTCGTACAGCGGTGGTTGGCGCCGGAAAGATGGGCGCGATACATTCGAAGGTTTACAGCCAGTTGGCCCAGAGTGAATTTATCGGGGTAGTGGATATCGATGCGGCCAAGGCGGGCAAGCTGGCCCAGCAATATAATGTGAAATCCTTTTCCAGCGTGGCGGATATTATAGGTAAAGTGGATGCGGTGACGATAGCTGCGCCGACGACATTTCACCTGGCTCTTGCGGAACCGCTGCTCAAGGCGAAGATACCGGTTTTGATCGAGAAGCCATTGGCGGCAAGTGTGGAGCAGGCTAAGCGAATAGTCGAGCTTGGCAAAGAATACGGCGTGATAGTCGCGGTGGGTCATAGCGAGAGATGCAACCCTGTTGTGCAGGCGATGAAGAAATTCAACATTGAGCCTAGGTTTATCGAGAGCAACAGGATAAGCCCGTACCCGTTCAGGTCTATGGACATAGGGGTTGTGCTCGATGTGATGATACATGATATCGACATAATTCTTTCGCTGGCTGCGAGCAAGCTGAAGCGCGTCGATGCGGTTGGGGTTAATGTTATCGGCGATCACGAGGATATCTGCAACGCGAGGCTCACGTTTGAGAACGGGTGTATCGCGAATGTTACGGCATCGAGGCTGGCATTCAAGACGGAACGAAAGGTTCGGGTGTTTAGCAAGCAGGCGTATTTGAGCCTGGATTATTTCAAGAAGGAAGGCGTTGTTGTTCGGGCTGATCCGAATATTGACGCGGTGAAGTGGATAAAAGAGCACCAGGAGCAGGGCGATTTTGATTTTGGCGCGATGAACTGGAACGAGCTTGTGCAGATGGAAAAGCTCGATATAGGCAATAAGGAGCCATTGCGGCTTGAGCAGGAATCATTCCTGGCTGCGATAAGCGACGCGAGCAAGCGGCCTGAGGTTACGGCTGATGAAGGGCTTGCAGCTATGGAGTGCGCGGAAGCGATACTTGAGGCGATCAAGAAACATAAGTGGGACTAAATTTGTTTCGCGTTGCGGGTTGCGAGTTGCGCGTTAAAAGGGCAATTTCTTATATAGTTTAGCAGTGAATGGTTGCCCAAATCTGAAAATAATCAACTTGGCATGACATTTTTCGACACAGCTTTGAGCAGATATCTGGTAAGGTTCTGATTCTATTTAATATTGGACAGCGGTTTGATGTCGAGCAGGGATTTAGATACTTTTGTTGATGTTCTGGAGAGAGTGAAAGCACTTGATCCTGTCAACACGCGCAAGTGGTTTGACGAGCTTTCGCTTGTCGATTTCAGCGGCGGGCAGGTTGAGATAGGCTGTCCTGATGATCTTACCGCGCGATTTCTGGAAGAGAATTGCAAAAATACATTTATGCAGGCGGCTGGTCAGATAACCGGCCATCTCGTGAGTGTGAAATTCAGCGTAAAGCAGGGTGCAAGCCGAAAGCAGGCAAATACCGGGAGTGAGCAGACGGGTTCTGGGCCGTTGCTTAGACTTCATCCTGATTATACTTTTGATAATTTCGTGATCGGGCCAAGCAACAGGCTTGCGCACGCAAGCTGTGTGGCGGTGAGCCAGTCACCGGGGACGGCGTATAATCCATTGTTCCTTTACGGGACGGTGGGGCTGGGCAAGACGCACCTGCTCCACGCGATATGCAATGAGACGATGCGGCGGACGGCGGGGGCGAGGATACATTTCATAAGCTGTGAAGAATTTGTCAACAGGTTCATCAGCGCGATCGAGGCGGGCAAGCTGGGCGATTTTCAGAATCAGTTCCGGACGGTCGATATGCTGGTGATCGATGACGTGCAGTTTTTAAGGGAACGCGAGCAGAGCCAAGAGGAATTTTTTCACACGTTCAACGCTCTGTATAATAACCGCAAGCAGTTAATTTTAAGTGCCGACAGCCCGCCGGGTGAGATACCATCGCTTGAAGAACGGCTTATAAGCAGGTTTAAATGGGGGCTGGTGGCCAGGATCGATCCGCCGACGTACGAGACGAGGATCGCGATCGTCAAAAAGAAGGCGAATTTGCGCGGGCTTGGGATTTCGGATGAGATTTCGGAGTATATCGCGCAGAAGGTACAGGCGAATATCCGTGAGCTGGAAGGGGCACTTACGACGATATACGCGGTGGCCAAGGCTTCGGGTGAGCAGATAACGCTGGTGCTGGCAAAGCAGGCGCTGGGCGACCAGGTCAAGCTGGCGGAGCGGCAGATAAATATTTCGGCGATAATCGAGACGGTTTCAAAGCATTACGGAGTGCGGCTGGCGGATTTGCAGAGCAAAAAGAGGAGCCAGTCTATTGCTCTGCCGCGACAGGTTTGCATGTACCTGGCGAGGAGCCTGACAAGGCACAGCCTTGAGGAGATAGGCGGCCATCTTGGGGGCAGGGATCATACGACGGTTATGCACGCCTGCGCAAAGATACTGGAACTTGAGCAGAGCGACGCGAAGGTAAAGACATCGCTGGTGGAAATTTCTAAGCAGCTATCCAAGCAGTAATGCCAAGCAGGGTTTAGAAAAATTCTAAGCACGAAATCCGAAACAAATTTCAAATTACAAGTACCAAATCACAAACACAAATTCAAAAAGAAGAAATTATAAAACGGAAGTTGCAGGATTAGTGGGCGGCAAAGTTAGGGAAGTATGGTTTGGCTGAGGTTGTAATAAATAAAATAATTCGGTCGCGGCGGAGGAGTTTGGCGATTCAAATAAACTCGGAGGGGGCGCTGGTTGTGCGGGCGCCGATGAGGCTGGGCGAAAAAGAGATACTGGGGTTTATAAGCCAGAAAAAAGACTGGATACTTAAAAAACAGAAGGCGGCGGCGGGGCGGCAGAAAGTTTGCCGGCAATACATCAGCGGGGAGGAATTTTGGTATATGGGAAAAAAGCATAAACTCCGGATTTCGCTGCTTGATGAAGAACTTGGATTGGTCGGCGATGAATTTGTGCTGGGTCACAAGAATGCGCCGGGGGCAAGGGGTCATTTTTGGACGTGGTATGTTGATAAAGCACGGCAGGTGCTGGCTGAGAGGGTGAATCACTGGGCGGGGGTTTGCAAGCTCTTTCCGCGGCAGCTGACGATCAAGGACGCAAAGACCAGGTGGGGGTCTTGCGGGCCAAATGGGAAAGTGCACCTTAGCTGGCGGCTTGTCATGGCGCCGATGTGGGTTATCGACTATGTGGTGGTGCATGAGCTTGTGCATATAGCGGTTGCGAATCACTCGGCGAAGTTCTGGGGGAGGGTGAGCGAGTTTATACCTTATTATAAGGAAGCCAGGAAGTGGCTGCGGGAAAATCAAAACGCACTGGTTTTGTAGGCTTTATTTGACTTTGGCTTACTTGCGATTATATGAATGTTGACAAATACAAACTTTTTAACATAATTACCTACTCTAAAGTTAAAGAATGCGCGAACCTTATTGCAGGGTTTGTGCGTATAGAAACTTCATAGCTTTAACTTGGTCATATTTTGGAGGCCTATAAATGATCAATGTGCAGAATCTGCGTCGAAGTTTCGGGTCGATAACGGCCGTGGACGGGGTATCATTCTCCGTCGAAAAGGGGCAGGTGCTCGGTTTTTTGGGGCCAAACGGGGCTGGGAAAAGCACGGCAATGAAAATGCTGGCTTGTTTCCTTAAGCCTGACAGCGGCACGGCGAGTATCTGCGGTCACGACATTATCAAGGACCCGGTGAGAGTTCGCAAATGCCTTGGGTACCTTTCGGAAAACGCGCCGGCTTACGGTGAGATGACCGTGGGCAGTTTTCTGGATTTTATCTGTGATGCCAGGGGCATCAGGGGTAAGGCGAGGGAAAAGGCGACGGACAAGATCGTGCCGATGTGCTCGATAGACTCGGTTTATCACCAGCCAATCGAGACGCTGTCGAAGGGTTACAAGAGGCGCGTTGGGCTGGCCCAGGCGTTGATACACGACCCGGAAGTGCTGATATTGGATGAGCCGACGGACGGGCTAGACCCGAATCAGAAATACGAGGTTCGCCAGCTTATCAACAAAATGGCGAGCAGCAAATGCATCATCATTTCAACACACATACTGGAGGAAGTCGAGGCTATCTGCACAAGGGCGGTTATCATCGCCAAAGGCAAGATACTGGTAGACTCGACACCAAAGGAACTCAAGAGCGAATACAATGCATCGCTTGACGAGATATTCAGAAAAATAACCACGACGCGTATTGCCGGTGCAAAAAAGGCGATAGTGGCGTCGGCGGGCGTTTAAAGGAGCTTTGATATGAACGGTTTTTTAGCAGTATTTAAACGTGAGCTAAAGGCGTATTTCGCAACTCCGGTGGCGTATGTTTTCCTCGTGATATTCCTATTCTTCGCGGGATACATGACCTTCAAGTCCGGTTTTTACGAGGCGAGACAGGCGGATATGCGGGCATTTTTTACCAACCTGCCTATCCTTTTTGTTTTCATGGTGCCGTGCACGGCGATGCGGCTGTGGGCAGAAGAGAGAAAGAACGGTACGATCGAACTGCTTTTGACGCTTCCGATAACCATACCGCAGGCGGTGCTTGGAAAGTTTTTGGCGGCGTGGGCGTTTATGGGGATAGCACTTGTGCTGACGTTCCCGATGCCGATAACGGTCGCGATACTGGGAAGTCCTGATATGGGGCTAATTGTAACAGGCTATATTGGTTCGTTTTTGATGGCGGGATCGTTTTTGGCCATTGGCTCGTTTTTCTCGGCTGTGAGCAAGAACCAGGTGATAGCGTTTATTCTGGCGGTGGTTGCCTGTGCGGTGCTTGTATATGCCGGGATGCCGACAACGCTTAATTACCTCAGTACGTTCCTGCCGATGGGATTGGTGAACTCGGTTGAGAATATGAGCTTTATGACGCACTTCGAGTCGATACAGAAGGGCGTGGTTGAATTTAAAGACGTGGCTTATTTCGTCCTGCTGATTGTTGGCTGGATCGGGGCCTGCGGTATCATTCTTGACGAAAGGAAGGCGAGCTGATGAACAGGACTTTACGAGCGATCATAGCGGTCGCGTTTGTCGCGGTTATCGTTTTCTGCGGTATAAGTATATTCCAGAATATCGGTAAGGGCATGCGTGCGGATATAACAGATCAGAAGATCTATACTCTTTCTGACGGGACCAAGGCGATCCTTGGCAAGCTGCACCAGCCCATAAAGATGAAGCTTTATTATGCGCGTACGGCGGCCATGAAGGGGCCGGATAATATTCGGTTCTTTAATAATTACTACTATTTCGTCAAGGCATTGCTGGAGGAATACCAGAAGGCCTCTGGCGGAAAAGTCGAGCTGCAGATAATCGACCCAAGGCCTTTCGGCGACGATGAGGCTGATGCCTTGCGGTACGGCATCAAGAAGTTCCCCATATCGGAAGAGGAAAATTTCTTTTTCGGGCTGGTGGTTCAGACGCAGTTTGGCGTAACAAAAGCGATACCGTTCTTTTCGCCGGACAGGCAGAATTTTGTCGAATACGATATCAGCTACCTGGTTGATACAGCTATCGCAAGGCAGAAGAAGCGTATCGGTGTTTTGAGTTCACTGCCTGTAATGGGTGACGATGTTTCGGGATACATGGCTCAGATGATGCAGATGCAGGGTCAAAAGCCTAAAGCCGCATGGACAATAGTCGAGCAGCTTCGCGGGCAGTATGACGTGAGCACAGTCGCGGCGGATGCAAACGAGATCAAGGACATCGATATGCTGCTGGTTGTGCATCCAAAGGAACTCAAGGAGCAAACGCAGTTCGCGATAGATCAGTATGTTCTTGGCGGCGGGCGGGCGATCATACTTACCGACCCGCACTGCATAAGCGACAGGCCCGAGCAGAACCAGATGCAGATGTACCAGCAGCCCAAGACGGATTCCCAGCTTAACAGGCTCACGAGCGCATGGGGTGTTGAGATGCCCGCAAATACTTTTGCAGGCGACAGGAGCCTTGCGATAGTGGCGTCAATGACGCAGAATGCAAGCCCTGAAAAGATAATTGCGTTTATGGGGCTTACGCGGGAGTGCTTTAATCCTGAGAGCGTCATCACGAGCAATCTTAATGATGTGCGGATGCTCTTTTCGGGCGTGCTTAAACCTGTAAACGATCCGAACATCGGCACAAAGCTTACGCCGATAATTCACACGACCAATCGTGGTAACAGCTGGTCGGTTTCGAGTCCTTATGAATTGATGATGCCGGATCCCGGTCAGATGATGAAGAACTTCAATGACGGCGTCAGCCCGGTTAATATGGGTTATCTTATCACGGGCAGATTCAAAAGCGCGTTTCCAAACGGCATTGAGATCGATGCCCCATCGGCCGATGCAAACGCGCCGGCAAAACAGAAGCTTACCGGTCTGAAGGTAGCAAAGAGCGACGAGTGCGCAGTGATAGTGATCGCGGATGTTGATTTTATAAGCGATATACTCGCGTACCAGCAGTCGTTCTTCGGTTCGGCTGTGGTGGGTGATAACGCGGCACTTCTTATGAACTCGATAGACGATCTGGCTGGGTCAAGTGAGCTTATCGCGATAAGGTCGCGGGGTAACTTCCGCAGACCATTCACGAAGGTTGATGCGATTGAGGCCGATGCCGAAAAGGCAAGTTCTGAAGAAGAGGCCAGGATCAATGCCCAGATTGAGGGTTTCCAGCAGGAACTTAATAAAGTTTTAGCTAATGCCAAACAAGGCGATGAGGATATCATCAACAAGAGTATCCTTTCCAAAAAGCAGGACCTGGAGATCAAGATCAGAGAGGCACAGGGCAAGCTGAGGCAGGTTAAGGCTGATAAACGCAAGAGTATTGAGAACCTGGGCAATAAGCTGAGGAACTTTAATATGCTTGCGGCGCCTTCGGCGATATTGGTGCTTGCGGTGGTTCTTGGAGTGAGACGAAACGCAAGGCGACGGCATTATATAAGCCATGCCAGCGATAGCTAAAGAAGAAGTCAGGAGTTAGAAGACAGAAGTCAGAATAGGAAATGGAGAGTATATGAGTAATAAGGCTCTTATAATACTGGGTGTACTTGCGGCGGTGATGGTGGTGTGGGCGGTTGCGCAGTCAAGGGTCAGTAGTGAGCAGGCGGCTGTTGCAGCGGCGAATGCTCCGCTGGTGCCGGGGCTTGATACCGAGGCGATCGGTTCGATCTCGCTTAAATCTGGCGCGACGACCGTTACGCTTGCTCGCGAGGGCGGCAAATTCGTGATCGGGGAAAAGAGCAATTACCCGGCGCTCAACAGCAAGGTCAATAAGCTTATCACGACGGTGCTGGACCTCAAGACGGCGGAACTTGTTACAAAGGACAAGGCCAATTTTGCAGACCTGGGCGTAAGCGACGACAAGGCTAAGACAATCGTTACATTTTACAAACCCGACAAAAGCGTGCTGACCGGCGTTGTCATCGGCGGCAATTCGCAGCAGGGCAGGGGCACATATGTAAAGCTCCTTGGCAGCGATGACGTGTTCCTTACGACCGAGTCGCCATGGCTCGAGACGGGAGCGCTGGATTATGTGGAAAAGAACCTGGTGGAACTGCAGCGCAATGATGTGGCTTCGATAGCTGTTAAGACGGCTGGCGGCGCGTATACGCTTGTAAAGGATGTCAACGACAAGATCGTTGCAAACGGCATAGAGGTACCGGCCCAAAAGAAGCTCAAAAGCGATGTGGCTGACCAGGTATTCGGCGCAGCGGTTTCGATGAGCTTTGAAGATGTCATACCGGCAGCGCTGGCTAAGTATGATTTTAATCGCAGCATGACTATAAAGATGAAGGACCCGACGGTCTACACGGTCGATGTGGCAGATGCAAACGGCAAATATTATGTTAAGGTTTCGGCGGATTATACCGATAAGGCCGCGGTGACGAAGGAAAACAGCGTTGAAACTCCCGAGCAGCTCAAAGCCAAGGAAGCCAAGCTGCTGGCGCGGGATAAGGCTGATAATTTCACAAAGAAACATGCCGGCTGGGTTTATGAAATACCGGAGTATAAGGGCAAGGAACTTGCCAAGAGTCCGGCCGAGTTTCTGGAAGACCTGCCAAAGCCCGCAGTGGATGCCAACAGCCCAGCGGATGCAAATTCAGCAGTACCAGTGGCAAGTGATGCCAATGAATAACAGGTTGAGATAACGAGTTTATAAGGCGGGTGCGGCTGGACGCGTCCGCCTTTTTTGTTTCTGGAGTCAGTGCGGCCGGTGGGCGGTTCTAAAAAGCCTTGTCAGGCAGTAGGGATATTGTTAAAGTAATTGGTTTCTACTGCCCGGGGCCGGATATCTGAAGGCGGCGGGGCAGAGATTTGTGTTAAATGTAAGTTGTTGATTTTACGGGTTTTTAGTTAACGGGAGGCCTTTTGATGAGCCAGGATAAGATAATCGGCGAGGCGATCACATTCGATGATGTGCTGCTGATACCGGCAAAGAGCGA
>MHYB01000093.1:13343-13899 GCA_001824635.1 Planctomycetes bacterium GWF2_50_10 | reverse complement strand
GCCAGTGATGCAAAAGGATGGTTCAATTCATGCGGTTATACCTTTTCTTGAATTGCTCTAAAGGTCTTGATGGCATCGATCTCGGCGAAGGTGGAAGGCTGGGCTTTCATCATGCATCCGGGACCTTTGCAATCGATTCGGCCGATGACCATGCAGCCCTGGAGGGCGATGATCGCGGCGAGGGCGGTTGTGAGTAAGAATGCTTTTTTCATGGTTTCTCCTTAAACAAGTTTCAGGACCAAACGCTCTGATGTTACATTTTATTGCATCGAACCGGGCAAAACAGCATCAAAACGAGCAAAATTTTGACTAAAAACGTCATTAGTTAAAGATTTTTAATAAGAAAGTGCATTTTCACTGTGGAAAATCTGTTGTAAGTGCCGATAATACAGCCTATAAGGGGCCAGATAAAGAGTGTCGGCCCGAAATAATTACTTTTAAAAGGATAGAACAATGGCAAAGGCCAAAGCAAAAGCCGCAAAGGCAAAGACCGCAAAGAAGAGTTCAGGGATGGAATCACTGGTTGTAGCGAGCAAGGTAAAGGGCTACATCAAGA
>MHYB01000093.1:217-13271 GCA_001824635.1 Planctomycetes bacterium GWF2_50_10 | reverse complement strand
CCGTTGAACGCACAGGCGCAAACAGACGCAGCACCGTTAAGGCCGCTGATCTGTAAGAAGATCGAACATAGATAAAGCCGGCTGTGAATATGGCCGGCTTTTTTTTTAGACTTATTGGTGTTTTAGGAATAAATAGATATAAACGCTGATTGCACTGATTACGTTAATTCAAAGGATTGTTGCGGTTAAACAGTGCAAGACAGACGTGGCAGTGAGTTGTGGGTAAAATAAATTAAACCAAGAAAAGGATGGATCCAAATGAAAAATTTAGTGTGCGTTTTGGCGGTTGCGGGGATTTTGATGGTAGCGGGTTGCTGTTCAAAAGCAGCGATGAAGAAGTGCCAGATGCAGGATGAATGTCTCAAAGCGAAAGTGTCGCAGCTTGAAAAGGCTTTGGCGGATGAGAAGGCTAACAGTCAAAAGATAAAAGCTGAGTCGGATGAGATGCAGACAACGGCAATGCAGAGCATAACGACGATGCTTTCCAAGGACAAGGCTGTGCAGGATAAGCTGCAGGCGAAAATAAATGAACTTACTACGGCTAATAGCAAATTGACAGGCGAACTTGAGGCTGCCAAAGCTGCTGCTGCGACTGCAGCACCCGCTGCCCAAGTGCCTGCAGATTCTAACGCACCTGCTCAAGAATAGCAGCGGCAAAGTACCGATTAATCATGTTGAAGTAAGATGGGCCAGTTAATAGCTGGCCCGTTGTTTTGTAAGCTAAAGGTGAGTGCAAAATGCTGACGGGTGTTGGGCTTGGATTTGGGGCGGCGATCTTCCAGTCGGGTTCGTATATTTGCGGACGGCTTTTTACGTCACGCTTCGGCGGCAGGGCGCTGGTACTTTTGGCGATGTCGCACATTATTATGGCAGGCTTTTCGCTTGCTATACTGCCTTTTTGCATTGCTAAGCAGCTGCCTGGATTGGGGGTTTACCTGCTCAATGTGGTTTACTGTGCGGGTTTTTATCTTGCGGGGCAATTCTGTCTTTTCATGGCATTGCGGCATGCAAACGCTTCGAGGGTTTCGCCGCTTCTGGGGCTGAAAGTTTTCATGCTGGCGGTTATCGGCGTGGCGCTGATGGGTCAGCATTTTACGTTTGTGCAGTGGGCGGCGATCGTAATGAGCATCTGCGGCGCATATTTTTTAAGCTATACCGGCGAGAGGATGAGCGATGTATCGATATATTGGGTGCTTGGGGCGTGTTTGTGCTACTGTATATCAGATCTGAATATCAAGATCATCGTGAAGCATTTTGAATATGCCGGGCTGATGAGGGCATCAATGACGAGCGTGTGTTTGACTTATATTTTGTGCGGGGCGGCTGGGGCGGCGGCGATGGTATGGCTGCCAAGACCTAAGCCTGGGATGTGGGCGTATTCGGTGCCTTTTGCGGCGACGTGGTTTGTGTCGATGATTTTTTTGTTTGCATGCTTTGCAGAGATCGGGGTTGTATACGGCAATATTATCCAGTCATCACGGGGTATAATATCGGTGGTACTCGGGGCGGTGATATCGTCGCTTGGGCATGTGGCGATAGAGCAGAAAGTGAGCAGGAAGGTGTTTTTGGGGCGGCTTGCGGCTGCGGGACTGATCACGGCGGCGATAGCGCTTTATTCTCTGGGATAGATGTAATAATATTAAGTATCTCAAACTGACCGATGGTCAGTTTGAGAGGGCAAAAGGCAAAGGGAGAAAGGCAAAAGTGAGGAATCCCGACCTTGTCGGGATGAACTTTCTTATAAGTTCTTAATATGAAGAAGCTTGTGCAACTTTTTTTAGGGCTGGATCGGTCAGAATGAGTAAGTATCAAACTAACAGGGCACAAGTTCCAGAATAGCTACGGGGGGTATATGGAAAAGGGACGGGTTTTGAGAGAGGCGATGCTTTGGCGCAAGGCCGAGGGGAATAAGGCGCAGTGCTATCTGTGTAATTGGCATTGTTTGATATCGCCTGGCAAGACGGGATTTTGCAGGGTTCGCAAGAACATCGATGGCAAGCTTTATTCGCTTAATTACGACCGGGTGTGCGCGGCCAATGCGGATCCGATCGAGAAGAAGCCGCTGTTTCATTTCCTGCCGGGGTCGAGTACGTTTTCGATCGCGGCGATGGGATGCAATTTTCAGTGCGAGTTCTGCCAGAACTGGCAGATAAGCCAGGTGATAGAGGAAGAGATCGAGGGTGAAGCGATATCGCCTGCAAAGATCGTGGAGTCGGCGAGGCGGGGCGGGTGCGAATCGGTGGCGTATACATATACCGAGCCGACGATATTTATGGAGCTTTGCGCGGATACCGCGAAGCTGGCACGAGCGGCGGGGCTGAAAAATGTGTTTGTGAGCAACGGGTACATGACGATCGAGGCACTGGAGGAGGCGAGGGGGTGGCTTGATGCCATTAATGTTGATCTCAAGGGCTTCAGCGAAATGTATTACAAAAAGCTGTGCAAGGCAAGGCTTGAGCCGGTGCTTAAGACGATAAGGCATATTGCGCGCGAGACGGATATATGGATGGAACTGACAACTCTGCTTGTGCCGGACGAGAACGATTCGGAGGATGAACTCAAGCAGCTTACGGCTTTTATTGCCTCTGTTAATCCGGAGATACCATGGCATATCAGCAGGTTTTTCCCACAATACCATTTGACTGATCACGAAATGACGGGGCCGGAGTCGATGAGGCGGGCGTATGAGATCGGAAAGGCCGCGGGACTTAAATATATTTATGTGGGCAATGTGCCGGGGGATAAACGGGAGAGCACAAAATGTGCCGGGTGTGGGGCGATGCTTATTGAGAGAAGCGGGTATATTATAGTATCTAATAAGATCAAAAATAGTGCTTGTCCTGGATGTGGCCAATCGATTTTTGGGGTATTTGGGCGGTAACCGCGGGTGCATTTTGTGGGTTGTTAGGTCAATGGACTCAAGGGAGATATTATAGGACTAGAAGTGCTTCAAGTCCTTTAATTACAATATTTTGCCGCAACAAAGTCTAAAGAACTTTCTTGACGTGGACCGATAAATACTAATATAATTTGCGGACCACGGTTTTAAAATGATGTATTCAGGCAAAGTATCAACTTTAATATTGCTCCTCCTTGTTGCGGCACTAAGTTTGGTGTGGCTTGGGGTTGGCGGGTGCGCGGATTTTTTTGATGAGAAATCAACTGAAATTCAGTCTGAAAACATTCTTCGGGAACTGAGCCGGATAAGGGTTTTGCCGGATCCGAACGTGATCGAGCCTGCTGTCTATCAGATACCGCCGAGAATATCGGTTGAAAAAGATTGTGCCAAGCTGTTTTATTTTGTTCGCAATCATACGGTAGTGACGCTGAGTGCTCTTGTAACACAGCAATTTCCAACGCCGGCGCCGCCAGCACTTGCTACATTCCAGGTCAGTCAAGTCCCAGCGACGAATCAGTTGATTGTTCGCTGTCCGACGGCGGATGACGCGAACGCGGTGCTTTCGTTTATCCAGGAAGTTGATGTAAAGCCGATCCAGGTGCGGATCGATTGCGTGGTTTCGGAAGTCTACGCGGATGTGACGATGGACTGGGAGACGACGCTGCTGATACAGAATCTCTTCGGGGAAGGGATTAAGCTGGGCGGCAAAACGGATGCTACGGGCGCTGTGATGCCTGCTTTTCCGGGTGCATCGATACGCGACAACGCCCGTGAGCAAATAGGCTTGAAGGTGGGTATTGATCGCGGTGTTGAAGGACATAAATTCCTTGCACTTATCGACATGCTGGTATCGCGAGGATATCTCAAAATACTGCTGAGTCCGTCATTGGAGATTGTAAACGGGCAGACGGCGATGATAAGCGCATCGGATCATGTGCCATTGCCCAAGGAAGTGCGGCAGGGCGACAACTTCTTTAATGTTACCGAATATGTCGATGTTGTGGATTCGCTTACGATAACGCCGCATGTGTTCGCTGATGGTTATATAGGCCTTGAGACAAAGGCGGTAACGGGGTCGAAATCCACACCGGAAGGCGTTAAGCAGATACCTATTATTACCAAACGCGATATCGAAAACAAAGAGAACCGCATGCGACAGGGCGAGAGCTTGATCATAGGCGGTTTGAAGAAGACCGAAAAGCGTTCGGTTGTGCGCGGCGTGCCTTTCCTCAAGGACATACCTATAATCGGAATACTGTTTTCGAGCAAAGATTTCGAAGAGCGAGGCAAAGAGGTGCTGTTCATCATTACGCCTACACTTTCGCAGGGCGGAGTGGATCAGGCTCAAATGGTGGAAGAACTCATACGCAAGCACGAGCCGAACAAGTACGAGCCGACCTGGCGTGAGAGTTTGCTTGATCCGCTTGGGTTCCAGTCGAAGACCGAGGAGCGGATGCGCGTTTCGGAGCAGGCGGAAAATGATCGTATAAACAGCCAGCGGCTAAAGGCTAGAGCAGAGAAGGCCGAAAACGAAAATCGCAAGATACAGATGCTCAAGGAACAGGCTGCCATAGAAGAGAGCAAGGCTCTGCAGATGAAAACTCAGCATGCGACGGCTGAAGCTGAGGCTCAGCGTACTCGTGCCGCTGCGGAGAAGGCTGCGGCGGATTCTGCCAGGGCAACTGCAGAAGCTGAAAGAGCATCGAAAGAAGCGGATCAGGAAAAGGCCAGGCAGGCGGTTGAGGAAGCCCAGAAAGCCGCGGCAGAAGCCAAGCGCACTGAGGCCGAAGCTGCTAAGGCTAAAGCCTTGGCTGATCAGGCAGCGGCTGCGAGCAGGGAAGCAACTTCCAAGGCTGAAGCTGAGAAGGCTGTAGCTGAGGCGGAAGCTGCCAAGGCACAAGCAGAGGCACAGAAGGCAATCGCAGAGGCTGAGGCGGCCAAGGCAGAAGCGGAAAAGGCGCGTGTGGAAGCGATCAGGGAAGCGGCAAGGCTTGCGGCAATGGCCAAGGCCAGAGAAGCTAATGAACCTAACGGAGTAAGGGCGGGTAATTCAGGTGCTGATGCAAATACGCCCGACAGTAACGCGGTGCCTGCTGCGGTTGCAAATGATCCTAATTCCGTAGCGAAAAAATAGCGGGCTGCGGAGTGATTAGGCCAGTGTGCGAAGGATCGCGTGTTTGTACATTTCTTTTGCTCGTTCGAGCTGATCAATTTCAATGTATTCATCGGGCTGATGGCAAAGCTGGGGTGAACCTGGGCCGAAGATCACGATAGGTGCACCGAATTTTGAGAGATATGGGCCATCGGTGGTGTATTGCACTGGCGATGGGTCGGGCAGTTTGGCGATGTCACAGAGGAGCTTGACAAAATCACAATCGGGCTGGGTTTCGAGGGCAGGGCAATCTCTTGCGATAGAAAACTCTGCGCTAAAGTTTTGGTTTTTATTTGCAAGCGAATCCAGCAGCCGCTGAATATCTGCCAGGAGTGTTTGGTGGCTTTGGCCGGGCAAGGTGCGGATATCGACAGTGAGCGAACATTCATCTGGTACGACATTGGCGGCTTTTCCGCCGGAGATCATGTTTATGCTGGTGGTCGAGGTTCCTAAGACGGGGTGGGTGAATGAGCAGGAGCGAAAATCAGTGAGGGCATTTAGGATGGCCCGCATGGATTCAATAGCGTTTATGCCTAGGTGAGGCATGGAGCCGTGAGCGGTTTTGCCCCTGGTTGTAATTTTGATCCAGAAGATGCCGCGATGGCAGTTGACGACCTTGAGGTCTGTGGGTTCGGTTACAATTATTCCTGCAAGGGGCGGCGGGGGGCTTGCGGCGATGAATCTTTTTATTCCGCAGCTATCGGTTTCTTCGCCTGCGTTGGCGGAGAAGATGAGATCGCCCTTGAGGCTTTGGGAAGATGAGACGATTTCGCAGATGGCTTCGACAGCGGCGACAATGCCGGCTTTCATATCGGCGGCGCCTCGGCCGAAGATCTTGCCATCATGCTGGGCGGCTTCGAATGCTGGGTATTTCCAAGGCGTGTCGCCTGCGGGTACGACGTCGAGATGCGATGAGAAAAACAGAGCCGGGCGAGTTCGATCCGAGGCGATGTGTACGGTGAGGTTTGCGCGGCTGTGCTCCCATACATCTATTTGAGAATCTATGCCGGCGCGGGCGAGGCGATCTTTAATTAAATTTGCGGCTGCAAGTTCGCCGCGGTCGGAGGTAGACTTTGCGTTGATGAGGGTCTTTAAGAATTCTATCATCGCAGTATTGTAGCGAAGCATATCGGAAAAGCAACCCCTTTAAATGACAGGAGTTATGTAATTAAAAAACAAGTTGGGGAGGGATGTGGCCTCAGCTTTTTGGGAGTATTGTGGGTATTTCCAAGTGCTCTTCAAAGTGAATTTTTCGGGGGTCTAGGGGGGGTAAATCGCGTATAGGAAGAGCGTTTAGCGTTTAGAAAGGCAAAAAAACGGGGAAAGTTAAGCGGTTTGGGGGTAGTTTGGGGGTGGAAATGTGTTGCAATGTTTGTTATTTAACTATACTATATAGCAGTATACTGGTTTAATTGAGAGAAATATGAACCTGCAAAACTGGGAGACACAACTTCGTAAGGGGCTGCTTGAAATAGTGATCCTCAATTTTCTGCGCAAGGGGCGCAGTCATGGTTATGAGATGGTGCGGGTGCTTAAGGGGATCGAGGGGCTTGAGATGAGGGAGGGGAATATTTATCCGATACTTTCGCGATTGCAGAGCGATGGGCTTGTGAGTAGTACGACCGAATCGTCACAGGATGGCCCGCCAAGAAAATATTTTGAACTGACAGCCAAGGGAAATTCGGCCCTGGCGGAAATGAATGCGCATTGGGATAAGATCGTTTTGAGTATTGAAAGGGTCAGGGGGAAATGATTGATTATTGATTAAAGATTATTGATTATTTTAAGAGAGCGTAGTCATTCACCACGGAGTGCGCGGAGAGCACGGAGAAGAGATGAATTTTTAGCCACGGATTAACGCGGATTAACACAGATGCACTGTTGAAGGGTGTTGCGGGTTGCGGGTAAAAAACTGAACTTCCAACTTCCAACGCCTAATGTTCAATGAAAACGAAAACAGAAAACAGAATACAGAAGACAGGAGACAGGAGACAGGAGAAGAAATGCGGAAGTGCCCAAGTGCGTAGGTGCGGAAGTGCTTAAAAGCAGGCAAGAGGCAGACAATGCTATGCGCCATTGGCTTATATGATAAACATTTAATTAACTATAAAAGGAGGATTTACATGTTGCGAAAAGAATATTTCAGATTGTTGGTTTTGGGGATCATTTCTATTTTGTCTGGATTTGTAACATCAGGAGTTGCCGTCGCAAATATTAATGATCAGGTTGCACAGCTTGATTTTGCCACAACAACCCTCAGTGGTATCGTAACTATTTTTGGTGAGCCTCTTAAATATTTCAGGGGATCGGAAATTTTTACAAAGGACAATCTGCCGAGCATTTATTACATGCAATACCCAAATGGTTTTAGCATTGTTATGGCAAACGGGCATATTAACGAATTGCGTTTTGAGTCTGCATCAACAGGGTATCTATTCAAGGGTGAAATCCAGATTGGATCACCGCTTACCTCTGTTCTTTCTGTAGTCGGCCAACCGACTCAAACAATTACAGGCCAGCAATGCGGTTGGCAAGACGGCATATTATATAAGGATATTAATGGAACTGTTGGCTATTGTTATTATTTGAGGTCCGACGAAAACGTGCGTTTCTTTTTCACGAGCTACAAGGTAATCGCTATATACCTGACGGGCAACACGGTTTCGCCGCCTGTGCCTGCGATGAAAGAATTTGATGATGTTCGATCTATGGATCTCAGCGGGATGAACCTGGCCGGGAGAAATGGGCTTATTGAAACTTTAACTTTCAATATCGAAACCATTTGGCCGGCGGCGGCGCGAATGCCCGCTGATTGTGAGCCGAATGAACTAATGGCTGCCGCTATGAATCCCGGTTTGGGCATTCGCGAAATTCACGGAAGGGGTATTACAGGGGCGGGTGTAAACGTTGCTATAATTGATCAGCCGATGTACCTCGACCATCCGGAATATACTGGCAAGATCGCGGCATATTACGATACAGGTTGCGGCGGTGAACAAAGCAGCATGCATGGACCTGCCGTTACAAGCCTGCTTGTGGGGAAAAATTGCGGAACAGCACCCGGCGCCAATGTTTACTTTGCGGCAGTGCCATCATGGAAGCAAGACGCCGCTTATTATGCCAATGCACTTAATTGGATTGTAGCACAAAATAAAGCACTGCCCGCATCAAGTAAGATTCGCGTTGTGTCTGTTTCGGCTGCGCCTTCCGGGTCGGGATCGCCTTACTTATATAATAATCAGATGTGGAATGATGCGGTCGCTCTTGCAGCAGCAGACAACATACTGGTCCTTGACTGCAGCAGTAACCATGGATTTATAGGCGCATGCTGGCTTGATCCAAACGATCGTGAAGATGTAACTAAGTGTGTTTCGGGATTTCCCGGCAGCAGTTCGTTACCTAATTTAGAAGATGTACTCACACCGTCATCGGCCCGCACAACTGCGCAACACTATGATTACCAGGGGCGAAACAGCTATATATACTGGGGTCGTGGCGGTTTAAGCTGGTCAATACCATATTGTGCAGGTGTGCTGGCAATGGGGTGGCAAATTCGTCCCGAATTAACTGCGGACGAGATGGTTGAGATTCTGTTCAGCTCTGCGTATACAAATGCTAATGGTGCAAAAATCATCGATCCTCAAAAGTTCATCAGTTCGCTTACACCGGCTACGCCGGAGGAAATTGCTGTGAGCAAGATACGGCAGGCAATAGCTGAAAAACAAAAAGCATTGGAAGCAATTGATAATGCGCGGCAAGGGGAACAAACAGCATGTGATGCTGTTAAAGAATTGTTTGCAGGCGGAAAGAGCAGTATGAAAAAAGTAGACATAATTATCGCTATGCAAAAGATTCACTCTGCTGTACAGCACCTGGAGCAATCAGCAGATGCATTGAGGAAGAGCATTGAGAAATTGAAGGATGCCCTGAGGACTTTAGGCTTTGAGCCATGACGCGAGGATTGCCGGAAATGAAAAAAACAGTATTGAAATCTTATTCACAGCTTTCGGTGTGGACTACTCCCTGTGGCTGGGCGTGATGATTTTTAAATTTGAAAAGGGTTGTTGGGAAGTAGAGACCCCCAGCATTAACATGCTGGGCTGGTTTGGCAAACGAGAACAATGCGAGGTACACGGCCTAGCTGCGCTAGACCGTGCCACAAAAAGAAACCCCCAGGGCGAGCCTGGGGGGCTAAATAGAATGCGAAGAGGACATAGTAGGAAGAAGTGCCAAAGGGCGTAAGTGCCTAAGTGCCAAAAAATAAGAGACCCCCAAGCGGGAGCTTGGGGGCTAAACAGGGGCGTTGCTGGAGGCGCGGCGATGACGCTTAGGGTTGGACAGGATTGCGGCGGTGAGGATGAAGAATACGGGTTGATGGAATACATGGAAGAAATTTCAAGCAGGAGAATGGAATATGAGAATGTTGATTTTGGTTGTTTTGGGGATGTGCTGCGGCAGTTTGCATGGGGCGGAGAAGTCTGTGGGCATAATGCTGGAGGAGGCACAGTATCAGGAAGAGACGGTTGGGGAGGTTAACGCGGCGATCGGGATATATGAGACAATAGTTAAAAGCGGGGAGGCGAGACGGCCTGAGGCGGCAAAGGCGTTGTATCGGTATGGAGTTTGTCTGGTGAAGAAGGGGGATAAACAGAAGGCGGCGGAATTGTTCGAGAAGGTAATGAAGGAATATTACGAGCAGAAGGTGTTTGCTATGAAGGCACAGCGGGAGTTGGAGAAAATGGGGATAGATGCCCAGCCGTTGACGATTGTCGGCAAATGGAACAGTGTCGATTTTGTGTCATCGCCGGAGGTGTTTGAGCCGGGGGTCAAAAAGTACTGCAACGATCTGTTCTTAAAGGAGGCAAGTTTCGATGCTGACGGAAGCAGTTCGCAGGGAGTGAAATGGAAAAACGATATTATCATTCATATGAGCAGTCAAAAAAAGTCGCCTTATTATTTGAAATACGTCGACGGTGAAACGTATCTGTTCTTTCCATGGATAAACGGGGATGTAATTAATCGAGGCGAAAAGCCCAAGTACTATGTGCTTAAGTCGGCTGAAAGTCACAAGAAAATTGAAACAGGCAAGCACGACCAAGATGTGGTGGATGGCATTACGGCAGCGAGGGGCTGGCTGGCGATTGTTGATAATGGTGAATACGGTAAAAGCTGGGATGAAGCGGCGGGGTTTATGAAGAGTGCGGTTAATAAGACGGACCTGGAAAAATCATTTGAGGCGGTGAGAAAGCCGCTTGGGGTGGTGAAGTCGAGGGAGGTTAATTCGGCTACATATACCAAGGCTGTGCCAGGGGCGCCGGATGGGCAATATGTTGTGATACAGTTTAAGACGGTTTTTGAGAATAAGGAGGGGGCGGTTGAGACTGTTACGCCGATGCTTGATAATGATGGCAAATGGCGTGTTTCGGGGTACTACATAAAATAGATTTATGTATGCGGTGGGCAAGAGGCAATGCAGAAGGAGACAGTAGTCAGGAGGAAGTGAAAAAGTGCGGAAGGGCCAAAGTGCGTAGGTGCGGAAGTGCTTAAAAAAAGGCAACAGGCAAGAGGTAAAAGAAAGCTGTTGCGAGTTGCGCGATGGAGGGAAAGTGCGAAAAGTGTGAAAGGTGCGAAGAGTGCTGTTGCGGGTTGGAGGTTGTAGAATCGCTTCGCGATGTTTTTTTATTGCTGGATCCCAGCCTTCGCTGGTATGACAAGTTGGTGGTGAGGCGTGGGTAGACTTACACGGCCTAGCTGCGCTAGACCGTGCCACGGCCGGATAATTTGGATCACGAATAAAACGGAAGTTAGGACAGCGGTATGCAAAAAGATACTTTAAAAAGATGGTTTAACGCAAGTGTTGTAATATCCGTGTTTTTATGGGTGGCGGTCGGCGGACTTGTGAGAGTTCACGGCGGGCATTACCAAATTAGTTGGTGGGTGTTTTGGATGCTGCCATTACAAGGATTGTTCTACTTTGTTTTGGGGAAGCTAATTTATTTAACAGGTCGGAAATTGTTTACCGGTAAGAACATAACTGCTGGGCCTTGGTGGAAATTTGACTGGTTTACAGTTTCCATGGTTTCAATCGGAATTGTTGCTGCAATGCTGGCAGTGGAGTTATCGATCAACCCGTTTCATGGAAGTGGTACAGGAGGCCCAGTTAATATAATTCTGCTTTGCATGACAGCCATACCGTGGTTCATTGTTATTATAACTGGGGAACTTTTTTTTAAATTAATGATGCTTATCGGCTGGGCTTGTGCAGGTCTTATTGTTTTATGGGTTGCGATCCACGCTTGGCATATATTTGTTAAATTGGCAAAAAGACTTCATGGCACGAGAAGTTCATTGCACGCATCGACCGCATCAGAAAAGGAGAAACAAATGAGTGCTGAAAATTCAACGTGGGAATCAGTTAAGCGGAATTATTTGGAGCAGGTTGAGGCGGAGCTTAAGGCGGGGGGGCATGGACAGTGGCGGGAGATAATTGATGATGTGGGCGGGCATCTGGAGCAGAAGTTTGCTGAGCTTGCGGAGAGCGAGCGGACGTGGGAGAATTTTCAAAAGATCATAACTGAGATGGGGCCGGCATCGGATTATGTTGAACTGCTGGGGGAGAAGGCGGTAGTCGGCGGCGGTGAGAAGGGGATATGGGGTCGCTTTGCGGTGAACGCGGCGGTGAGCATTTTGATAATCGCAGCGATCATTGTTATGGTTCAAGTAGTGGACTGGTTCACGGCGCCATATTATGGCAAACGAGTAGCCGTGGGTGAGCCGAATAAGCCGGGGGAATTTGCCGTGAGCACTATAAAAACTCCGCAAGGCAGATATATAGATAAGGTAAAATATCCTTTTGCTGACGATCCGGAGGTAATCGGCAAATGGGTGAGTGTGGATTTTGTGCAAAGCCCAGAAGATTTTATCCCAGGACAAAAAAGATGGCAATGGGACCTATGGTTTAAAGGTATCACCTTTTACAAAGGCGGCACAACGAATTGGGGCGGTGACCAATGGACAAAAGGTCTTGTTCTCGACCATGTTACCGGTACCGCTTCGCGATATACAATCAAAACAATCGACGGGGCACGGTATATGTTTTATGAATGGAAGAGCGGCGACTATACAATACTTCACAGAAAGCCAAAGTATTATGTGCTTAAGAAAGAAGCCAGTAGTTCAGCTGAAAAGAGCGATGCGATGCTTCCGCCTGCGCAACTCGATGCCAACGGAGATTTCATTGTTGAAACATCTACCAATGAGCAAGGCAGGTTTGTAGATAGGCTAAATTATCCTTTCGTTAATGACGCGCAGGTGATCGGTAAATGGATAAGCGTTGATTTTGTACAGAAGCCGGAAGACTTCACTGCGGGTGAACAACATTGGCCTAGTGATCTATTTTTAAAGAACCTGTATTTCTTTGAAGGCGGTACAACCGGCGGCCCGTGGACGTGGACAAAAGGACTTGTTCTGCACCCAGGTAACAGGACGGCCGCCAAGTATACCATTGAATCAATTGATGGCCAGCAGTATATGTTTTTCGAATGGAAGAGCGGCGATTATGTAATACGTCACAGAAAGCCGGAGTATTATGTGCTCAAGAAAGAGGCGGGCGGGGGCGGATGGGCGAGTATTGATATTAAACCTTCGGCTTTTGAAATTCGCTTAGAACCAAAACGTGGGGTTTGTAATCTTGTGGTATCGATACAGAACGCAGGCGAAGCTGTTATTGGGAAATTCAAGCTGAGGTATTACAGGGGCGAACCGAATGAGAACATGGATGAGGCAGGGAATGTTCATGGCGGATGGCATGAGGCGGGGCCTATTGAGGCGGGCAAAAGCTGGAATGAGCGGACAAGAGATTTTCATTTATCTGACGGCGAGTATGAGTTCAACGTGGTGTTGGATTATGACAACGCTATAGCGGAGGGTGATGAAAGCAATAACAGGGCTTCATTGAAGGTTAAAATTCTGGATGGTCAGATCGCATCACAAATTGCTGGTAA
>MHYB01000093.1:0-132 GCA_001824635.1 Planctomycetes bacterium GWF2_50_10 | reverse complement strand
TTTCTGTGCCGTTGTTATATAACGCGATTGGGCCGAACTGGGCTTATGGTTTTCGCACGCCCAAGACACTTTCTAATCCTGAGGTCTGGTATAAGGCGAACAATTATATGGCTAAGGAATTGATCGCGGCTG
>MHYB01000092.1:8337-14061 GCA_001824635.1 Planctomycetes bacterium GWF2_50_10 | reverse complement strand
ACGAATACATGCGAACCAGTGATCCTGATATTTACGCGGTGGGCGATGCGGTGGAAGTTCAGGACTATGTTGGAAATTTCGCAACGATGATCCCGCTTGCCGGGCCTGCCAACAGGCAAGGTCGCATAGCTGCGGATAATATAATGGGTCAGGTGAGCACATACAAAAAAACGCAGGGGACGGGGATATGCAAAATATTCGATCTTACGGTGGCAATGACGGGGCTGAGCGAAAAAGCATTAAAACGGTTAGCGGTGCCTTATGAAAAGGTCTATGTTCATCCCGCCAGCCACGCGACCTACTATCCGGGCGCAAGCCAGATGTCGCTTAAACTGCTCTTCGATCCGGCCAGCGGGAAAATACTCGGTGCTCAAGCGGTAGGCTCGGAGGGTGTTGATAAACGAATAGATGTGCTAAGCGTAGCAATGCGGGCGGGGATGACTGTGCGAGACCTCCAGGATATGGAGCTTTCTTATGCGCCGCCGTACGGATCGGCAAAGGACCCGATCAATTACGCGGGATTTGTGGCTTCAAATATTATGGACGGAAATGTTGCGATCTGCCATTGGGACCACATGCTTAACCCGCGACAAGATCAGGTGCTTGTGGATATTCGCACGCCGGCGGAGACACAAGCAGGCACGATAGGCTCTGCGATCAATATTCCCCTCGATGAACTTAGAAGCCGGATAAGCGAATTGCCCAGGGATAAGGAACTGCTGGTATTTTGCCAGGTCGGCCTGCGAGGTTACATCGCTTGTCGAATCCTTTCTCAAATCGGCTATAAATGCAGAAACCTCACCGGCGGCTACAAGACATTCAGGGTGGCTTCGGCAATCGACTCGCCTGCAACAGCACCTGGAAATAAAATTGAATTGAAAGATGACGCCGGCGGGGCGGTGACCCAATCGAAGGAGAATAAAGATATGCCTAATGTGGTAAAGCAAATAGATGCCTGTGGCTTGCAGTGTCCCGGCCCGATCATGGAACTTAAAACTGAACTGGGCAAACTCGAACAAGGTCAGGCACTTACGATCTCCACGCGCGACCCCGGTTTTGCGGCCGATATCGGTGCCTGGTGTCACAGTACAGGCAATGAACTGGCGGGACTGCTTAGTGAAAACGGGATGTTTAAAGCCACAGTGGTCAAAATGCCGCAAAAGAGCACCGCCGCCCCCGAAACCTCGCGCAAACAAAAAACCATAGTTGTGTTCAGCAATGATCTTGATCGCGCGCTGGCCTCGTTCATAATCGCAAACGGGGCGGCGGCGATGGGTTCGCAAGTAACGATGTTCTTCACCTTCTGGGGCCTGAACGTTCTTAGAAAAAGTGATCCTGCACCGGTGAGTAAGAATCTCATCGAGCGGTTGTTCGGCATGATGATGCCTCGCGGCGCGTCAAAACTTACGCTTTCCAAAATGCACATGGGCGGCCTTGGCACTGCCATGATGAAAGGGATCATGAAAACCAAAAGTGTCGCATCCCTTGAAGAACTTATGGCCAAGGCGCAGGCAAGCGGCGTAAGGCTGATAGCATGTTCCATGTCGATGGACATAATGGGCATAAAAAAAGATGAACTGATCGACGGCGTCGAGCTTGGAGGCGTGGCGATGTACCTCGATCATGCCGAAGCCGGCAGCGTGAATCTATTCATATAGTTGTCCAATTTGTAAGAATTCAAATTGTGAGGATTGGCATGAAACGGAACACGATCAATTTCATTATCGCGTGTGTAAGTTTATTGTTGATGCTGGCACTGACCATCTCAGGAATAATCCTCAGATATGCAGTGTCGGGCGGACAAGGACAAGGTCACGGCTGGCGAGGAGGCAGCTAAAACCTCGGCGATGAGCGATTTTCGAATCAGTTCTGTTCCTTAGCCTGCCACGATTGGCGCGAGGCGCATTTTATGATATCAGTCGTATTTATGGCCGTAATTATTCTACATATTTTAATGCACTGGAACTGGATCAGGTGCTACTTTAAGACGAGCAAAGATACACGCATGCCATTGAAATAATTACCTGGCCTTTTGTTCTATCATGCTGCCAGGCAAAATTAATCAATGGCAGCTATGATCGGAGCAGGTATTTTCGATCGTGATCTCTTCGAGTAAACTGCCGTTGTAATCTTTTATGACCTGCTCAACGGTTTGGGCTTGAGTGCGGAATGCCTTCATGCCGGCACTGGTGATCTTTTGAAATGCGCCCATGCCCATTCCCTGGCAGACAATAGCATCAATTTGCTTATCACCAAGCAGGCTTAAAGGCTGACACATTCCATGTGAATGGTGGGAATTGGTGTTGGTTACGAATTCGTACCTGCCTGTCTCAAAATCATAAATAATAAAAAATTGAGCACTGCCGAAATGGCCGCTGACCTCAGCTTGCAATCCGATATTGGTTATTGTGGGAATACATAGTCTCATAGATATCCTTTCAAGATAGTTTTTTATTATTCGCAACGCCGGCTCCAATTTGCAGAGCCTTTCCGTTTATAATGGCCTCAGCTATTTTTTTGCGGGCCGAATTAACAATGTTGCCAAAAGTTTGACGCGAAATGTTCATCTGTTTAGCCGCTTGTTCTTGATAGAGTCCTTCCAAATCGGCAAGGCGTATCGCCTCCATCTCGTCCAGGTTCAAACAGACCTCCTCCAGAGAACACAGTGGCACTCCTCTCGGCTTGAAATAGAGCACATTGGGAGTCATTTTGATTTTGCGGCATTTACAAGGCCTGACCATATTCATTTCTCATTATTAGCATATGCTAATAATATGGCAACAGCGACACACAAGTCAAGTTTTAATTTCTGAGTTTCATCAACGCAATTACATCAGCAGGGGCGTTTTGTGAATATCGCACGAAAGTGAATGCCGAAGATGGAATAAGTGACAACCATATTCAGATACCGCGGCCTGTGCAGCGTCAAAAACACAAGCTGCCAGAAATAGCGGCGATTCGTTCCTTTGATCCCGATGTACCACAAGGACTTAATAAACGCCTTAACATCACTGTATTTTAATATGGAGTAATTGGTTTTGGCGGGTTTGTAATTTTTGAGGAATACGCGTATTCGTTTGTAATAATTGCTGTCAGAATAAATCGTTTGCATCACCCGTGCGTATCCACCCAGAAGGACTTTGTATTCCATCTTCGGAACAAAATTCATTGTATAATCAGTGTTGGAGCCCGAAATATAATTGAGCAACCTGTTTTCCTGCTTGAGTCGATTATAAAGCTTTGTTTTTTTGGGGGCGTTGAGCAAACCCACCATGGCAGTGACTATGCCGCTCTTCTGAATAAATTCAATGACATTGTCGAAGATAGTTTCATTGTCATGGTCAAATCCTAAAATGAACCCTCCCTGCACCTCCATTCCCGAACTCTGAATGATCTTTACGCTTTCTAAAAGATCGCGCTTTGTATTTTGCAGCTTGCGGCATTCCTTGAGGCTCTCTTCATTTGGAGTTTCGATTCCCACGAAAACGCAATTAAACCCGGCCTGCACCATTAACTGCATAAGTTCGTCATCGTCGGCAAGATTGATCGAAGCCTGGGTATTGAATGAAAACGGGTGACTGTGTTTTTTCATCCAGTCGATAACGCCAGGCAGAATCTCTGCCTTGAGATGATGTTTGTTCCCTATTAAATTATCATCCACGAAAAAAACATCGCCCCTCCATTTGAGTTCGTAAAGGCGTGTCAGTTCCGCCAGTACCTGCTCTTTAGTCTTTATTCGGCTCTGGCGGCCATAAAGCGTTGTCACGTCGCAGAAGTCACAATCGAAAGGGCACCCCCGAGAGTATTGCAGGTTCATCATTGCGTAAGCCCGCAGATCGCAAAGTTCCCAAAGCGGCAGCGGCGTTTGATGTATGTCCGCCCACTGGCTTGACCTGTAAATATGGCCGGCATTGCCTTTGGCGAGGTCCTCCAGGAAAGGCGGCAATGTCAATTCCGCCTCATTTAGTACCAGGTGGTCGATATGGTCATAGTCCTCCGGCACGGCCGTAAACAAAGGCCCGCCCGCTACTATCGTGCGGTTGAGCTTCTTGCATGTCGCAATAATCTTATCAACCGACTGTTTGTGGATATACATCGCACTTATAAAGACATAATCCGCCCATTCAACATCCTGCTGGGTGAGTTTTGTCACGGCCATGTCCACCAGTTTAAGTTCCCAATCCTTTGGCAGCATCGCAGCTACTGTCACCAGTCCCAGCGGCGGCACGATAGATTGCTTAGAAATAAATTTCAGTGCGTGTTTTAACCCCCAGAAACCATCCGGCGCCTCCGGACTCACAAGCAGTACCTTCATGACGCAAATCTCCCCAGTAAAAATTGCTAAATGATTTACCCCAATACAGGCGATGAATCCCCTCGATGTTCACAGGTAATATCATAACCAAAACACTCACAAAATCAATTCCGGCATACCTGATTTTCAAAAAATTCTGAGCAGCTTCCTTTCTGCTCGGATGTTCATACCCTTGGGTATAGCCCGATATGTGAATTGATGTACAAAGCCAGGGGGGAGTTCAGTAATGGGTCTAGGTTTTGGTGTCATTGCAGGGGTTTGGGTGATTTTGCCGGTTTGTAAAAAGTTCGTAACATTTTAGCCAAGTGCGTTTTTTGTGCCGCTTTTTCCCCAGGCTCACGCCTGGGGCTATTAAGCTGTCGCCCTCTACGAGGGCTTTTCTACATTTGGCTAAAATGTTACAAAAGTTCATGTTTGCAGAGAATGGAAACAGGGGGTAACATAAAAGGATTAGAAAAATTGGTTATGGGTATGCGGGCCCATTGTTGGGGTCGCGTGATGGTTGAAGGAGTGTAAAATGGAATACAGGAATTACAGCATGGTTCAGTATGGGGCAATTGCGGCGGTGGTTTGTTTGATAGGGCTTGGGGCGGGTGGGTGCAGGAGCTGTCCGAAAGGTAAAGAGCAGGCAGGCATGGGTGTGATGGAGGCTGTATATGCCGGCGGGCTTGTTACTGTTGACGGAAAGTTGGATGAAGATGTATGGAAGGATGCGCGCGTGTACGCGATGGAGCTATCGAGAGATAAGGCTGGGGATGGCACAGTATTACAGGAGGGCGGGAAGGTACGGCTGGCGTGGGATGAAAGATTTCTGTATGTGGGTTTTGAGCTTGTCGACAGCGATGTTGTGGCTGAGGGGACGGCGGACCAGTTGCATCATTATACGCTTGGTGATGTGGGGGAAGTGTTTTTGAAGCCTGAGGGCTATTCGTGGTACTGGGAATTGTATGTGACGCCTGCGGGCAGGATGTCGACATTCTGGTTTCCGGGGAGGGGGAGGCTTGGGCTGCGAAGTTGCTTTGATGCACACCATTTCGATTTGAAGGTGGCGGCATCGTGTAACGGCAGCATCAACAAATGGGAAGATAAAGATCTGGGCTGGACAGGGGAAATGGCAGTGCCTGTAAGCGAGCTTACGGCGAGGGGAGAAAAGTTCGGTCCAGGTGCTGCGTGGACGATACTTGTGGCTAGGTATAATTACTCACGTTACCTGAAAGATACGGGGCCGGAGAATTCTATGACGCCAGGGTTGTCGAAGACAAATTATCATTTGCTGGAAGATTATGCGCAACTGGTATTGCTTGGGCCAACGTCCCGGTAAAAATGTTGCGGGTTAAATTACAAGGTTGTGCCAGGTGATTTGCAAAAGGCTTATTGCGGTATCATTTTTTGTGCTTTGTGTTAGCGGC
>MHYB01000092.1:6753-8329 GCA_001824635.1 Planctomycetes bacterium GWF2_50_10 | reverse complement strand
TTGCCAAGGCGAGGGGAGGGGGCATGTTCTTATTGCTGGCGGCGATACGATGATAGCCAGATGGGTGCATTATCCATTTTACGAGCATGGGCCGGGGTGGATGCTGGGGGATATTAAAGAGCTATTATCCACGGCTGATATATGCATGGTAAATCTCGAATGCGTGGTTTCGAGCAAGGGGGATTTTTTTGATAAAGGTGAGGCGCGTCCATATCTTTACAGGGCTCGGCCGGAGATGCTCACAATATTGACAGAGGCGGGGGGGGACCTGGTAACGACGGCGAATAACCATTCGATGGATTACGGCGGCGATGCATTGATCGACCAGATGCAATTACTTAAGCAGTGCGGAATTCGCTATGTCGGCTCGGGCAGCAATATTGAAGAAGCACAACGGCCTGTTTACATGAAGGCTGGGGATGTTGTTGTGGCGTTTATTGCCATTGAGACGTATTCAAAAAATTGTGCGGTAAGCGGCGACAGGGCGGGGATATTTTATATCAAGGATGGCAGGTCAATTCCGCAAGCTATCAAAGAGATCGTAAAAGAAGCCAAGAAGCACGCAGACCTGGTTGTGCTTAGTCCGCATTGGGGCGCGAACTGGACGGAAAAGCCAGATAGTGAAAGAATAGCAGCTGCGCATAAAATTATCGATATGGGTGTTGACGCAATACTTGGGCATTCGGCGCATCAAATACACGGAGTTGAAATTTATCGCGGCAGAGCGATAGTTTACGATATGGGCAGCCTGCTGTTTGATACCGTAAAAGAAAAGCGTTTGAGGTATTCAGCTTGTTTCAGGATGGAATTTGACGAGAGCGGTTTTGGTAAATTGTCTGTGGTTCCAGTAATGCTGCATTCGAGCAGGACAGTGAAGGCGGCTGGAAGGGAATCGGAGTATATTAAGAACCTAGTGGTGAAGCTATCACGGGAGCTGGACGGCAAAGCAAAATGGGAAAGGGACGGCAATTGTGTGAGCGTGAGGCTTTCGCCTGAAAAGGACTGGTTTGAGGGGAATCGCAAACGGCAGTCAATTGATTCAGCAGATGTTCGCAGCGGGGCAGTGGGTCAAGTGATCGATTTTAGGAATCAGATGCTGTGGTGAAAATCGCGCCGGCGTGGACGGATGGTTTTAATGCGGTAGAGCTTACACATGGTGTAACTGTTATTGGGGCACAGATGCCGGCAGAGGCTGGGGCTCGAACCGCGTTTAAGGCTCAGGTTGCTATGCGTGTGAGTGGGGCGATAGAAGGGGCATGGATGGCAGTTATAAAAGGGATAAAACGCGGGGGCAAAGGCGAATTCGTTTGGGAGCATCCGATAAGTGACGGGGCTTGGATTACCAACTTGTGGCAGAAGGATCAGATCGTGGTCGACCGCACCTGGTCAGGCTGCCGGTATTGCGAGAGGGGGTTTATGATCTGTATTGGTCAATTGTTAACATGGCGGATGACTCTTGCTTGGAGCAGGTTGGGGCAGGTGAGGGGGGCTATGTCAAAATAGGGCAGATTAAGATCGTGGCAAATAAGATGCCGGCGATGAAAAATGCGGGTGAGTGAGCTGGTTACAGTTTTTG
>MHYB01000092.1:0-6709 GCA_001824635.1 Planctomycetes bacterium GWF2_50_10 | reverse complement strand
AGGCGCCATCGTTGTGGGAGCCGGTAATTTGGAGGAACTGTTTGGGCTGTTTGACGAGATTGAAAAGTTTTTGGCCCATTGAGAATGGGATGATCTCGTCTTCGGGGCTGTGGATGACGAGTACGGGACAGGTGATATTTGCCAAATATTTGGCGGTGTCGTACTTGTACCTGCAAAGCAGGCGGGCGGGAAAGATAGGATAGATCTTGCAGGCCATGTCGGGGGCGGAGGTTATGGTGCTTTCGAGTATCAGGCCGGCGACTTTTTGCGAGGCGGCGAGGTTTGCGGCTATGGGGCCGCCAAGGGACCAGCCATGGACGATTATCGCGGATGGGTCGATTTTTTTGACATTGACGAGCCATTTGTAAGCGGCGGCTGCATCGTCGTAAGTACCTTGTTCACTGGGCTTGCCAGCGCTTTTGCCATAGCCTTGGTAATCAAAGATGAGGCAGTTTAGGCCCATGTGGTTGTACATGGCGGCTTTTTCGAGGTAATAGCTGATATTGCCGCCGTTGCCATGGCAGAATAGGATGGTTTTCTGGGCGGAGGTTGAGGGGAAATACCATGCGTTGATCTTTGCGGCAGAAGTGATCGGGATGTAGACGTCTTCGAATTCAAGCCCTGCGTCGGCTGGCTGAGCGGCGAATTCGGCTATCGGATAATAAATTATCCTGGGCTGGAGGAAATAGATCATGATACCTATGCCGAGATAGGCGGCTATTACAATAGATGCAACTGCGATGAGCATTGCTTTAATTCCTTTTTTTCTGGCAATAATGGCGATGCGGGCCAGGAGATATATTATGACAAGTATTAGGATTGCTGGTTTCATGGTATTTGGCGGGTATTGTATGGGGTAAATAGGTTTGTGGCAAGGGCTTGTGGTTGAAACATGGGTCAGATGGCCGTGTGCTGTGAGAAAAAAAGTTTTAGCGAGCAATTGTCGATTTAGGGGCTTGGGGCGCTAAATTGTAGAAAATTATTGTTGTAGAAGGGCTTCAACAGGGGATTTGTGTTGACTTTTCGGTAATCCTAGGTATTATTACTTCTGGAGTACGGTGAGAATACAACATGATAAGATAGTAGGCGCACTCCTTGTGTACTAAACTAAGTCGTTTTTTTTGGTAGGAGGGATTTTATGGTTAAACATTTCTTAGCGGCAATTCTTTTGATTTCAGTTGTGTCTGTGGCGAACGCCGGTATTGAAGCGTGGAACTGCCATGATGATGGTGACGGCGGCATCAATATGCAGCCGCCTGTAATGACGGATGACGAACGTGACCCTTTGTATCCTACAGTGCCAAGCTATAAACTGAGTATGACGGGTGTGCAGAATTTTGATACTGCGCATGTGCTGGGCAATTTTACTGTGGATGGCGATCCAATCGTGTGGATCATGGAAGAGGTTAACAACAACACTAATTTTGCCTGGACAGGGTATGTTTTTGATGTGTTCATGAGCGAAACATTCACATTTACCGGCGTGACGGCACCTTTGGGCTGGGATTACATAATACTCCCGCCTACATACGGCCATTTGTTCCCACACAGCACAAATACATTTGGGTATAGAGGCACAGTGGTTTTCAGTGGCGGTGATGCCATAGCAGTCGGTGATTCGGGCAGTTTTGGCGTTAAAGTCAAGTTTGACGGCAGCGTAGCATTTTGCACGGAGCAGGCAGCTATACCAGAGCCGGCGACGATGGCGTTGCTTGGTCTTGGCGCACTGGGATTCATCAGACGCAAATAAGTTTTCTGATCGACAATTTGAGTTCATTAATGAAGGGATACCTTAAACGAGGTGTCCCTTTTTTTTATGGGTGGAATGGGCTATGCAGGTGGTATTACGCTTGAGGGGTTGTTGTGTGGGGATTACTCGGCGGAGCGAGATTTTTCGGAATAGTTTTTTTGCGGAAAGCGCGGGAAATTTTGCTGATTGTGTATTTGGTTTTAGGTAGGATTGGGGTTATGGCGGTGCTGAAAGGCATTGGCTGATAAAAATCTTTACAACTGGGGGGTGGGGTGAGGGTATCTGGGGGGTATGCTGCGGGTAGAGCGAGGGCTGGGATCAGTCGGGCAGCGGGTATGCGCACGGTGCAGCGCGAGGGAGAGAAACTACCATCCTTAAAGCGAAATGTAATAGGCAATTGGGGTGTGCTATGCATCAATGTGTTGATCGGATTTTTCCTGACGCCGGCGATCGTGAGGCATCTTGATAAGAAAAGTTTCGGTATGTGGATGCTGGCGTCTTCGGTGGTGGGGTATTTCGGACTGCTGAAATTCGGGATAGGGACGGCGGTTTGCAGGCATGTTCCGCTGTATCGAGGACAGAGGGATCAGGAGCGGGTGTCAGTTGTGGTAAGTACCGCGATGGCAATTTACGCGGGGTTGGGTTTTTTGGTATTTATTGCTTCGTGGTTTTTAGCGGAAAGCATTTCGGAATTTTTCGGGGGCGGGCAGCAATTCGCAATGCTGCTGAGGGTGGTGGGGCTGGCGGCGGCGATACAACTGCCATCCGAAATACTGGATTCGGCTATAAGGGGGTATGAGCAATTTGTTTACGCAAATGTTGTTGAAATCACATGCGCAATGGCGCGGGCGGCTACTTTGGCTTGGTGCGTCATAGCGGGGTACGGATTGATATCTATGGGGTGGACACTGGTGATGGTGGCTGTTGTGACGTTGGGGGCGGAGTGGGTGGTTTTTCGGAAATGCTGCGGGGATATTAAAATTAGTTTCAAGTCGGTGAGGGGGTCTGAATTCAAAATCATGTTCTATTTCGCTTTGACAATTGTTGTGTGCAAACTGGCTGAGGTGCTGACATACGAATCACCAAAGCAGATACTTGGAAAAGTTGTTTCGCTGGAGGCTGTGGGGCTTCTTGGAGTGGCGGCGATGCTGCTGAGTTATTACCGGCGAGCGATTTATTCGATGACAAGAGTTTTCATGCCGAGGTTCAGCTATTTGGCAGGGAGCAACGCTCGTGGTGAGATCAAGGCCCTGTTTATCAAAGGCAGCAGATATACGGCGATTATCGCGGCTGGGGCGGCACTTCCGCTTTTGACAGTTGGACCTTCGTTTTTAGAATTATGGCTCAATAAGGGTTTTGGGCAGGCAGGTACGGCATTAGTTATCCTGGCGGTCGGGAGCTTGATGCTTGTAACTTATCGAATGTCGATCGATCTGATGTACGGGTTGGGAAAGCAGTTTTATGTGAGCATGATAGATGTGGTTGAAGGTGTGAGCGTGTTTTTGTGCTCCGTGATCTTATGTTACAAGTATGGGCTGGCGGGGCTGGCTTTAGGGGTCGCTGCGCCGATGATCGTGATAAGGAGTTTGGCTCAAATTTATGTTTGCCGGTTGATCGAAATCGGATTTTTCAAATACTATCTTACATGTTTCGCAAAGCCGATGGGGATTGGAGCTGCTGTTGTTTGTTTCTATTACCTGGGGGGCATGGTGAGGTTCGTTGATTCCTGGGGGGCTTTGTGCATTGCTACCGCTGTGATTGTTGTTAGTTACTGCGTGGGAGTATATTTTGTGGTACTGGGGAGTTATGAGAGGAAAGAAATTGTTGCGGGGTTACGGGTTGCGGGTTACGCGTTTAAGAAATGTGATCGTCCAATTTCCAACATCGAACCTCAACTTGCAATGAAGAATAAAAGATAAAAAGTAATATAGAAAATGTGGAGTCGCTGCGCGTGGTTTTTATTGTTGGATACCCGCATGCGCGGGTATGACAAGTCAGTGGTTATTCGTGGGTTGAACTACACGGCCTAGCTGCGCTAGACCGTGCCACGAAGAAGAAAATAAATTGATTTACACGAAGGGCATGCAGAGCACTATGAAGGAGCACCGTGATGAGCGATTTTATAATCAGTATAGGCCGGAGGTATTCGCCGGAGGTTTTGCTTTCCCTGCTTAAACGGCCTTATGGGGAACTTGCGCCAGGAGGGCAATGCTTTGGGTTTGAATGGGGCAGTGCGGCGATCTTAACCGAGCACCTGGCAGATGGTAATAATATTTTCGCAAAGGATAACGGCGTTTTTGCGTGGGTCGGCGACCTGGTTGGAGAAATACCGCATGGACTGGTACATCAGTTTATTGGGAGGATTAAAGATATACATCAGGCTGAGGGGTTGGAGGGCATTGATCTAAAAAGCGATAAGCTGTTTGGGAAGCTTAACGGGGCGTTCGCAATAATGTGGGCGGACGAAACGGGATTTTGTGTAGTGACCGATCCTATGAATTTTACGCAGGTATTCGCGGGGCTGGGGTGCGGCGGTGAAGCGGCAGCGTTTGGGACGCAGCAGGACCTGGTTGCGGCTGTAAGCGACAGTGGGACGAATTTAGATATTGTTTCAATCGCGCAGGTATTGCTGACGAGATATTGTACGTTCCCAAATACGATGTACACGAATGTTGCGGAGCTTAAGCCCGGATCTGTGCACGGTATGAATCTAAAAGGGGCCTGTAAGGCTGTGTGCAAAAATTTAAGCTATTGGTCTGTGCCTGATGAATTGCGAAGCGGATACAGCGAAACAGAACTGGCGGAAGAATTAAGTGAAGCGGTAGCTGCATCGGTTCGTGATCGAGCAGCGGGGGGGGGAGTGGCTGTCGCGCTGAGCGGGGGGCTGGATTCCCGGCTGGTGATGGCGGCGGTGCCGAAGGAGTTGGAATGCATGGGGCTTACGCTGTGCGATGAGCTTAATAGAGAAACCAAGGTTGCAGAGAAAGTGGCGAAGGGGTATGGGCACGCATGGTTTCCGTTGTTCCGAGAGGAAGATTATCTGGCGAATAACCTCGTCGATATAGTCAAGTTCATCGGGTTCGATTGCGAGTTTGTCCATGCTCATTTGTTTGGTTTTGCGGATCTGATAAATAAAAAAACAAAGACCCTGTTTACGGGGGATCTGTTTGACACGATCATCAGGGCTTATTGCGCGAAAGATTTTATTTTCTGCAAGCAATGGGGCAGAGGACGGCCGGGCTATTATAAAAAAGTGCAGTTTGAGTATCCGTACAGGCAAGACAATATCTTAGATGAATTTATAACAGATAACATTCATCAGCGTTTGAACGCAAGGATAAGCGGGTTTTATAAAGCCAATATAGACCAGAAGCGAAGCAGTGTGGCGGAATGGCTGAAAATATATCCATTTCGGCACTGGGTTGAGGCGGCAACTTGGTCGGCGCAGAGGAGGGTGCTGCCGCTTAAATTGGTCGGAGCAGATAGAAGGCTGCTTGATTTCGCGTTTAGGTGTCCTGTTGAGCTTAAACTTGGTAATAAGATATTCATGATGGCGGCAAAAAAACTTCTTGGAAGCGGGTTGTATATTCCATCGGCTAATGACGGGATAAAGCCTTGCAGTGGTGAGGTACGTCGGATGGCGGAGCGTAGCATTCGCAAATTGCAGGATATGGCAACGGGTATAATGGTGAAATTCGGAAGGAAGAAAGTTGTTCAGCATTCGTGGCATGATTACCAGATGTACTGGTCGCAGAGCAAAAAGATAGCTCAATTCGTTCATGAATACGGGGCGAATCTGGCGCAGCTTGATGGGGTGCTGTTTAAAGGAAAAGGCCAAACCATCTTAGAAAGCAAAAATACGGAATGGCATTATGCGTTCAGACTGCTTCACCTAGCAATATGGTTGCAGATTGTTAAGGATCATAGAAAAGAGCTGGGGAAAGGTGAGGATAAACAAACTTCTGCGCTGCAGAGTTCGGCAGGGCTTATTGCACAATTTTAACCCACGATCGCGTGGCGGCTTCAATTTGGGCCAGTGCCCCTTAGCTAGCTGCAAGGATAGCTGCGCCGCGTGAGGCGGGTTCCTGGCAATCGGTGGTCAGCTTTCTGTATTGACCAGGCGGGCTTTGAGGGCAAGCCAGAATGGGCTTTTTGCGCCACCGCCGGTGGCGATGATCTTCGATGGGGTCTGGTCGGGGTAGAGGGTTTGTACGAGCTGCTTTAATGTATTCGCAATGGATACGAGAATGGCGAGTGTGTAGTGGCCGGGGGTGAAATCACCAGTTGCGGGAGAAAATCCCTGCAGGTCGGGATACTGATTTGCGCAGGGCAGGGCGGTTAGGTTGCTATTCGCTGGGTCGATCTGGGCAACAAGATCAATGAGCTGTTTTGTGATCGAGTGTTCGTCCATCTATCTTCATGGGCGTTATTGTAACATGACAAACTATAAATGTAGTATAATCTATGGACAGATTAGAAGCCATTTCACAACCCCATTTGGGCTTCAAATGGATCTTTTTGCCGCGTCGTCGTCGTCCTGCATCGTAATAGTAAGTAACTATTGCTGTTTCGGTCTCCTTGCCCGCGACAAAAATCTCTCATTTTCGCTCTAAAGCAGGTTATGAAATGGCTTCTAGTAATTATTATTTTTATTCCCGCTTTTTTCTATGGCCTGTACATCATCGGCACATACTCTTTACACCGTTTCTCCGCGAAAATTTTCTTGAAACGGGCAAATCTCTGGATACCACCTTCAAGCGGCACATCGGCCCACTCGTCACCGATGAGAGGTTTGGCGTATTTAACGAAATCGTCAGTCACATCAAAACCGTCTTCTGTGATCCAGTCATTCGGCACTTCCCGTACAGAGTTGGCAATTACAGTTAACGCAACCTTGTCGTAATACGCTTCATAGTTTGCTCCGGGTTTACGCTCAATGGTGGACATCCAGCCCGTTCC
>MHYB01000091.1:13954-14096 GCA_001824635.1 Planctomycetes bacterium GWF2_50_10 | reverse complement strand
ATAGGTTCATGACCTAAGATCCGGATCCGCATGATATGAAAAGACCGATTTATGACAAAAATGAATTCATCGGTTATACTTTATGGCATGGAAAATGAAAAACGGCAATTCTTCAGGCACCCGATCAGGGTTCCGATCCAAC
>MHYB01000091.1:9434-13902 GCA_001824635.1 Planctomycetes bacterium GWF2_50_10 | reverse complement strand
GCCGCCGGTGCGATTTAGCTCGTACGACAAGCTCCTTGCACGCCTGGAAAAATTGCCGGAGGTAGAAGCGGTGACTGCCGTTTTGCAGAGCAACGGGCTTATTCACCTCGGCTCCGGCAATGTGCGAGCGGTAAGCGTGTGGGGCATAGACCCGGCCGGCAGAAACAAAGTTACCGGCTTTAAATCCGCCCTTGTGCGGCAAAAGAATATCACCAGCCAGCCCTCATTCAAAAGTGATTCAAATCTGCCGGGCATATTCATCGGAATAGCTGTGCTTGCAGAACCCAACGATGTTACCGATGAATACGATTTTGCCTCGGCATCCAGGATTATTTCAAATCGCGTTGTAATAACCACCGGTACCGCCGATGTTGAGGGCCAGAACAAGTTGCGCGCCCGAACACTCGCTTTTGCAGCCGCAGATATAGTATTCACTGGTGTATATGCTCTTGATTCACAGTTCGTTTATGTGCCTATCGACTATCTTGGCGAAAAGCTTTATCCCGGTTCGCTTGCCAGTGCGGACATGATCCAGATCAAAATAAAAGAAGGCATCAACCATGATCATGCTGTGGGCGTTGTCAGGGCTGCTTTTGAAGATTTCGCAAAAACGGTGCTCGGATGGGAGGGTTACCTTGTCTGGCGAACAGAGGTCAAAACCGCAAAAGAGGAGCAGAAGGACTACATCCGCGAATTGCGAAAGCAGATGGCTGTGCTGCTAATAATTTTCGGCGCAGCGAGCCTTGGTGCGATATTGCTGATATTCTGCATATTTTACATGATCGTCGTTTCCAAGCAACGTGATATCGCGGTTCTCAAAAGCTGCGGCGCGTCAAGCGTTTCGGTGGCCTCAACATTTGTTGGTTACGGCATTTCAATTGGCCTGGTGGGTTCTGTGCTGGGCCTTCTTTTCGGATGGTACTTCCTGCTCAATATCAATGTCGTTGAACAATTCATCACAAAGGCATTTGGACTAAAGATTTGGAAAAGCAGCGTCTATGTTTTCAGCACGATACCAAACGACCTGCACATCCCTTCGGTGATATGGATCATAATCGCCGCTGTTGCGGCATCGGCAATCGGCGCACTCATCCCAGCATTGGCAGCGGCGCGGGTGCGGCCTGTAAAGATACTTCGGTATGAATAATGTATAAATTTAAACTGGCAATTCGCTATATTCTCAAACGCCCGGCGAGCTGGCTCGCCATCGCGGCGGTTGCGCTGTGCGTCTTCATGGTCGTAGTCGTCATGACGGTGCTTTCGGGCTTGGTGACAGAATTTCGTAACAAGAATCATTCCTTCACCGGCGATTGCATCGTGCACACAAAATCACTGGTCGGTTTTCCGCTGTATGAACAATTCATAACCTTGCTTGAAAAAGATACATCCGTTGCTGCGACCTCGCCTGTGATCACCAATTGGGCTCTGATGAGCCTTACCCGGTCGGACCAGAACATGGCCGTCGAGATAATGGGCATAGACCCAAACCGCCACTGTAATGTAACAAGCTGGGGAAATAGCCTTTTCTATCATAAAGGCAATTGCCGCGATGCATTCAAACCATTGCGCGATCCAAATCGCCCCGGCCTCGTCATCGGCATAGAACGTGTAAGCCGTCGCGATATGTTCGGCGCCTACCCCCACGACCCCGTCCCGCCGGATTACGAACTTGCGGTTAGCTGTTTTCCGCTGACGGCAAAGGGTACTCTCGCGAAAATGGGCACAGATCTCGTGAATACAAAAGTCTTTTACTTCAGCGATGATTCGCATACCGGTCTTGCCGGCCCGGATACCGGAAATATTTATGCCTCACTCGATGACGTGCAGATGCTATGCTCTATGAATGCCCCGCAGAAGCGAGTAAGCGCAATTTACATCCGCTTCAAAAATAGCGTTAATATCAATGACGCAACTGCAAATGTGCGCAAGCTCTGGAACAATTTTACCGCGCAAAACTCTGCCCAAAGTGAACTGCTCAAGAATGTCCTTGTGCAGTCATGGAAGGATTATTCAAGAGAAGAGATCGCCCCGCTTGAAAAAGAGCAGGTCATGATCACGGTGCTGTTCTGCATGGTCGGTATCATAACAATATTTATTATTTTCGTGATCTTCAGCATGCTGGTCGGCTCAAAAACAAAAGACATCGGCATATTAAAAAGTTTCGGCGCTTCAGATATCGACATCGCCTATGTATTCCTCACTGTATCGACGCTTATCGGCGCACTTGGCTCGGCTATCGGCGCATCTGCGGGCATATTCTTCCTGCGTAACATAAACAGGATCGAGCATTATACCATGGAACGTTTCGGCCTGGCATTGTGGGACCGGTCCATGTACTCGATCGAGGCAATCCCAAACCAGCTCAACGCGCTGGTGCTTTCTATAATAATAGCATCGGCGATCCTTGCCTGCGTTGCGGGAGCCTTGCTGCCGGCCATGAGGGCATCGAACAAAAGACCGGTCGAGATATTACAGGTAACCCAGATATGAGCAAATACATAATACGCGCAACCGGCGTTCACAAGCATTACAGGATGGGCTCGGCAGACCTTCACGTCCTCAAGGGCGTGGGCATGGCTGTCAAGCCCGGTGAATTCGTCGCCATTACCGGCGCGAGCGGCTCGGGCAAAAGTACCCTGCTCCACATCCTCGGCGCACTCGACAGGCCCGACAAAGGCTCGGTCGAATTTCAGGAAACCGATATTACAAAATACTCGTGGGCGCGCCTCAACAAATACCGCAACAGCCAGGTCGGCTTCGTCTTCCAGTTTTACCACCTCCTGCCCGAATTGACCGTCGAAGAAAACATAATGCTTCCGGCCATGATTTCATCTTCCATGCTGGGGTGGATAAAAAACCGCAAAACGATCAAGGCACGCGCAAAAGACCTCGCCGACCAGCTTGGCCTCAAGGAACGTCTTGCGCATAAGCCTCACCAGCTCTCCGGCGGCGAACGCCAGCGTGTGGCGATAGGCAGGGCGCTGATGAAGTCCCCGCCGCTGCTGCTGGCCGATGAACCTACCGGAAACCTTGACTCTGCCACAGGAAATGGTATCTTAGAGGTTTTGGAAACCTTAAACAGGGCCGGCCAGACGATCATTATGGTTACACACGACCTTCGCATCGCCGACCGCGCCCACAGGGTTATTCGCCTCGCCGACGGGTTGATCGGTTCAGGCCAGTAACGAAACGGAGTACCTATGGGATTATTGATTTGGCTCGACGGCAAACTGGTTGATGAAAGCCAGGCAATGGTCAGCGTTTTTGACCACGGCCTGCTATACGGCGACGGCGTCTTTGAAGGAATTCGCGTCTACGGCGGCAAAATATTTGAATTCCAAGCCCACCTCAAACGCCTCTATGAATCCGCAAGCGTCATCAGACTCGTCATCCCCATGACGATGGAAGAACTTGCCGCGGCAACACAAGAAACCGTAAAGGCCAACAATATCGCAGACGGCTACATCCGCCTGATTATTACAAGAGGAAAAGGCAACCTGGGCCTAAATCCCTTCACATGCAGCCGTGCGGGCGTGATCATTATCGCAAGCACGATCCAACTCTATCCGCCCGAACTTTATGAAAGAGGCATGAAGGTCATCAGCGCAGTTACCGTGCGCAATCACCCGCTGGCCATACCGCCGCAGGTGAAAAGCCTCAATTACCTCAACAACATTATCGCGAAGATGGAGGCCCTCGATAACAACGTCCCCGAGGCCATCATGTATAATCACGAAGGCTATGTAGCCGAGGCTACAGGCGATAACGTATTCATCGTTCGCGACGGCATACTTTATTCTCCGCCCGTGCAGGCCGGTTCGCTCGAAGGTGTAACGCGATCGGTCGTCATCAGGCTGGCCAAAAAGCTTGAAATTCCGTTTGTCGAAAAAAATCTCACGCGATTTGATCTTTACGTCGCAGATGAGTTCTTCCTAACCGGAACCGCAGCTGAGGTCATCGCAGTTGTCGAAATAGATGGCAGAACTATCGGCAGCGGCAAACCTGGCCCGATCACCGGCCGGCTGCGCGAAGCGTTTTTCGATTACGCAAACGGTAATTCAACCTGCTGATGAATACTGCCAAGGCGCAAACACTGCCGTTTGAACTCATTGCGGCCGAGCTTGAGCAGGTTCGCCTGCTCATCCAGCGTCAGTTCGATGGGGTTGACGAGCACCTGGCGCAATCTCTTAAAATCGCCAGTGGTAAAATGCTCAGACCCGCGCTGGTGCTCTTGGCCGGCAGGTGCTTTTCCCCGCTCAATGAACTTCATATCAGCGCCGCCGCAGCTATCGAGCTTATTCACATTTCAACGCTGCTCCATGATGACGTTCTTGATGAGGCCCAGCTTCGCCGCTGCAAACCGTCAATTAACTGCCTTTACGGAAATAAGCTGGCAATACTCGCCGGCGACTTGGTCTTCGCAAAGGCTTTCCAAATATGCTCGATTTTTAATAATCCACAGATCGCC
>MHYB01000091.1:0-9314 GCA_001824635.1 Planctomycetes bacterium GWF2_50_10 | reverse complement strand
ACTTTTTTCAGCGCCTCTGCCCAGGCTGGTGCATTTGCCTCAAAAGCCGTCCGCGAGCATGTTGAAATCCTGGGCTGCTTCGGCATTAATCTTGGAATCGCCTTTCAGATCATGGACGATATAAATGATATAGCTGCCTCACCCGTAGCCACAGGCAAACCCCTCGGCGGCGATCTTGTAAATGGCGTCCCCACTCTACCCGCTATCCTGTTTGTCGAAAATGCAACTGCCGAACAAAGACCCAGCCTCCTCGCCACACTTACCAATCAAGAAATGCCGGTTGAAGAAAAAATAGCACTCATCCAGTCAAGCCCAGCCCTTGCACAAGCTCGCCAGATCGCGGTTCAATACCAGCAAAAAGCCCTCAATCAGCTTGGAATGCTCCCTGCTTGCCCAACTAGAGATTCATTGAGAAATCTTGTGAGTTCAATCGTTTCGCCTGCGTAATACGATCAGGGTCCGGTAAAACATGTCTACTCCGCCCAGCCCATGAGCTTGACTGAATTTAAGCATATTGTACTCGCCCAATATTTGCACGTTTGCACTTTTAATTGTATATTTTCAAAAACAATCGACTCGATAATAGTACTTTGATTGACTGGGGGAACATGAAGGTTTACATCATAGCTGGAGTAGTATGCTTCTTTTTCATTTTCATCGGTGCCAAAGAAATCACCGCGTTATTTTCCAACGTATCGCCACGCTCAGAGGCGGTCAATAAAAACCAGGCCGCACAGGATTACGCCGAAATGCTCATATCCCGTGCCTCCAAATAAATACTTTACGAAATGGCTCCGGCGCGCGAGAATATGCCAACCTAATTTTGGGAGGATATTCTATGAAACGTTTTTGCGCAGCCGTTCTCTTGATCACTTCTTCAATTATTTCTGCAGAGCCAAATGAAACCGGCGTGGGACTAACTATCTATAACGGCAATTTCGCCGTGGTAAAGGAGCGCCGAACTCTGCCATTTAGCGATGGCCTCAACACGCTCCAGTTCACCGATGTCGCTGCTGCCATCGACCCCACTACCGTAAAATTTGAATGCCTCTCTTCGCCGGGGTCAATCAGCATACTGGAGCAAAACTATCAATACGACCTGGCCAACACCCAGTCGCTTCTGAAACGCTACCTTAATAAGGATATTGCGCTGTCAGTCAAAGGTGCTGGTTCAGATCCCAGCCGCAATACAGACGGCAAGCTCATCGGGGCGCGTGACGAAAACATCATCCTGATGAACTCACAGACCAAAACACTTGAGATCATTGGCCGAAACGACATTGAATCTATCAAACTGACTGAGTTGCCGGCCGATCTCATTGTGGAACCGGCCCTTGTGTGGCTGGCTCATTCTCAGATTTCCGGCGACCAGCTTTGCCAGATCACCTATACCACAAATGAAATAAACTGGAACGCGGATTATACCGCGACACTTGATCCCAATGAAACCTCAGTTTCATTTTCCGGCTGGGTCACCATAGATAACAAGAGCGGCACCGCTTATAAAGACGCAAAGCTCAAGCTTGTCGCCGGTGATGTCCGTCGTATCCAGCCGCAGCCCAGGATGGAAATGCTTTACATGGCAAAGGATCGAATTGTCAACGCTGCGGCGGAGGGTTTTGAAGAAAAGCCGTTCATGGAATATCATCTCTACACGCTCGCCCGGCCAAGCACCATCAAGAATAACGAAACCAAGCAGATCGAACTGATCCCCACTGCCGAAAAAGTTGCGGTCAAGAAGCTGCTTGTTTTTGATCGCCAGGAAAAGGCCGACAAGGTGCAGGTAAAATTTGAATTCGCAAACAGCAAAGAAAATCAGCTCGGCATAGCTCTGCCCCAGGGCAAAGTGCGTGTATTCAAAAAAGACCCCGCCGACGGAATGCTTGAATTTGTCGGCGAAGATCAGATCAAGCACACCGCGCGTAATGAAAAAGTATCGCTCTACATCGGCGACGCATTCGACATCGTTCCCGAATACACAATGCTCGATAGCAAAGTCGACCGCCGCAGCCGCACAGAAACCCACAAGATAGAACTGCGAAACCGCAAAGATTCACCTGTAACGGTACGCGTAGATGAAAAGTTCCCGCAGTGGGTAAACTGGACGATCGACGATTCAACCCACAAATATACAAAACACGATGCGACGACTGCCCGCTTCGAGATCAATATCTCGGCCGACACCAACGAGACCCTGCAATACACCGCGACGCAGTCCTGGTAACATGTGCTCTGACATGGCTCGCGTAGGGTGGGCAAGTACTCTTGCCCACCGCTTGAATAACACAGCGGCGCTGCGGGTTTTAACCTTCGTGCTCTTCGTGTTTAAAAACGTAGTCTTATACGCCAAACACCTGGAACTTAGATTTGTTATTTAACAATGCGCAATAAAAAAGGCCGGCTCATCAGAACCGGCCTTTTTGTTTTAACCAGTGGCTCCGCTACGCATTTCTTGACGCGTAACTCGCAACTCGTAACCCGTATTACCACTTATACTGAACGTTTACATAGCTGTAAAGCTGATCGGTCAATACATTCTTGGCGATCTTTTCGAAAGCATTCACAAATGCCACGCCGCCGTTTAGTGTCAGCTTGCCGCTCTTCATGCTTGCCATCTTGCTGATGTCGGCGCCGAGGTTAAGGCCATATTCCATGTACGCGACCTTTGTCGTGCCCTCGTCATCAAGAATGTTCTCGCCGGCAAGACCATTGACATACCTCTTATAGAACCTGTTGTCCATCGCGACCTGCCATGAAGGTGTCAGGCTCAAACCTGTAAGATCGGGACCAAAAACTTCGGCCAGATCGAACGCGTGCGACAGCCCGAACAGAAGCAGTCCGCCGTTATCAGCCAGATCATAATCATATACATACTGGAACGTGGGATTTAAAACTCTCTTACCCATGTCCGCTCCGGTTGCGCTCTTCCACCAGCAGCCGTCGTTAAGAGCCAACTGCAGCGTGATTTCCTGCGTATTCAGGTGCATGTTGGGAAAAGCAACAGCGTTGATCGTCTTGACAGCATTCCAGCTGTAGTAACGATATGCGATAGTCCAGTCCGCATCAAGGAACGGAACAGCGTTGGTATAGCTCACTGAAATATCGTTCTTAGCTTCGTGAGCATCGGTAAAATCAAAGTGATTGAAATATGCCTGTTGATATGTTACCCACACCTGCCCTGAATAATCCGGGCTAAGGTCTGCGAGATTGATACCCGCAGCGTAGGTCATTTCCTGTGCGCCGCCGCCGAGGTTGTTACCAAGAATCCTGCTCATGTTAAGGCCGCGCCACATGTAGTCGCTCATGAAGCTGTAACCGACCTTGCCCTGGATCGGGCTTGTCAACGATTCCGCCATTACGCTGCTGAACGCAACCGCGATGATCCCCGCCACTAACAGACATTTTGCTGCCTTCATTTTTTCTTTTCTCCTTAAAACTTATTGAAGGATAACTCTCATGTTCCTTTGAAAGCACAAAGGACTTTCTGCATATTAGTTAAAAAGTGTAAGGGTGGTGATGCTGTAAAGCAATTAAAAAAGCATGAAAACCCTGAAAAAATTAACCTGCCCGGCTGACGCTGCTTAGTCCTATAAATACCTGTTTATAAGTATGTTACATCAGCTTGCCGCAACGGCTAGTTTGGCATGATTCAGTTGAAGCTGTGTTTTCGCCTGCCCTACCAAATAAAAGCTGCCGGTTATGCAGATAAGATCTTCCTTGCCGACCGCACTTCGTGCAATCGCCATTGCATCCCGCAGTGTCAGTGCTGTCTGGCACATTTTGCCGCAGATCTCGCTGTACATATCCGCCAGATCCTGTGGGAACATCGCCCGGGGATTATTGCTCCGCGTAAAAATGACCTTGTCGGCCCCGTACTGCAGCTGTTCAAGCATGCCGGCAACGTCCTTATCAGCATTGCAGCCGAATATGACTACCATTGAATCATATGGAACGTGCTGGCCTATAGCCTGTATCAGTGCTCTTATGCTTGCTGCATTATGTGCGGCATCCACGATAACCCGCGGATCCTGCAATATTACTTCCATCCGGCCTATCATAGATATGTCATTAAGGCCGTTTACAGCCTTTTCATCGTCGATCTTGAACCCGCTTATCTTGAGCTTATCAAGCATCGCAAGAGCCAGCCCGCAATTAAGCGCCTGGTGTTCGCCGGGAAGCGGAACCCGCAAATGCTCAAAACGGCTTGTAGGCGTTGTCAGGCATATTCGCGTATGTGGCCCATGCTCACGAGATGATTCAAAACGGAACGAAAAATCGATATCCGCACCCGTCACCTGCAGTGGCGACTTGATCTCGTTGGCTTGTTTCTTTAAAACCTTCATTGCCGAAGGATCCTGGGGCACTGTCAATACTGGTATGCCCTTCTTGAAGATGCCCGCCTTTTCTTTGGCGATCTGCTCTATCGTATTGCCAAGCTGCCTCATGTGATCGAAGCTTATGCTTGTAATGCCGACAACTTTCGGCTCTATAACATTTGTGCTGTCAAGCCTGCCGCCCAGACCCGTCTCAACCACCGCGATATCAACGTTCTTATCCACAAAATACATAAACGCCATCGCCGTCATGATCTCAAAGAAAGTTGGCGCATCGGTCTTAGCCATCTTTTCAACAGGTTCATATATTCTGTTAAGCAGCCCCACCATATCATGTTCGGTAATCATCTCAGAATTGATAGTTATCCGCTCATGAATGCTCACGACATGGGGCGATGTATAAAGACCAACTTTGTACCCATTGGCTTCAAGCATCTTGGCCAGCATTGTGCAGGTCGAACCTTTGCCTTTTGTGCCTGCGATATGGGCAGATGTGATCTTCTTATGGGGATTATCTACAAGCGACAACAACTTCTTCATCCTGTCAAGGTTGAAGGTCGTCACGTTATAGCGCAGTACCGTCTGCTTCTCATAGTCCGTACGGTCGAACAGATAAGACATAGCCTGCTTATATGTTCTAAAAGCCTTTTTAGGCTTGACCGCTGCGACTGAAGATTTAGAATTATTATTGCTTTTTTTAGTTTTTACTACAGCTGCCATCGCAGTTAATCTACCACAACATGTGTCTATAGTCAATAGTAAACATCAGTCATCCAGTATATTTCGCACTAAATAATGCTTTTTTTATACTGTAAATGGCTGTTACATATGGCTTTAGACCCGCACCTGTTAATGTTCGTTTCTGTTCGATTCCGGTTTTTAGCCGAAAAAACACATTTTTTGCAGCCTATAGCCCAGCTCAAATGTTCACCGTTTGTGAGCCGAATGATTACTATACTAAAAAGAACGCTTTTTGTTCGTAGCTCTTGCTAAATATATATAATTTGTTATAATATCCCCAATTAACAAAAAATATCATAGGCAAAATTGAACCACAGTCCCGATATAGAAAAATGGCTTCTGCTAAATAATGCCCAAGGAATCGGCCCGGTTACCTTCGGCCGACTGCTTAAATTTTTCGGCTCTGTGGACGATATCCTCGGCGCATCTGCGGCTTCGCTGGAAAAAGTCGAAGGCATCGGGCCTAAAACTGCCCAGTCCATTGCCGCAAGCCGTGACAAATTCAATGTCGCAGCCGAACTTGCCCTGGCAGAGAAGCTTTCGGTAACCATTTTTACTCTGGATGACCCCCGATACCCCCCCGCGCTTGCACCTATCTACGATCCTCCGCCGGTACTCTACGTCAAGGGCGAAATCACCCGCGCCGACAGCCTCGCAGTAGCCATCGTAGGCTCAAGACGATCAAGCATCTATGGCCAGGAACAGGCATCCCGTTTCGCGCATCTCCTTGCATCCGGAGGTTTTACGATTGTCAGCGGCCTCGCCCGCGGCGTAGATTCATCCGCCCACAGAGGCGCAATAACCGCAAAAGGCCGAACCATCGCCGTCCAGGGCTGTGGCCTAAATCACGTCTTTCCACCAGAAAACAAAGAGCTTTTCACCCATATAACCCAAACCGGCGCCGTAATCAGCGAATTGCCCCTTGCAACCGAACCCCGCGCCGAAAACTTTCCCGCCCGCAACCGTATAATCGCCGCCCTGTCGCTAGGCACACTCGTTATCGAGGCCACCGCAAACAGCGGCGCCCTCATCACGGCCAAAGCCGCCCTCGAATATGACCGCGAAGTCATGGCTATACCCGGCAAGATCGATTCGCCTCTTAACGCCGGCTCTCACAAGCTTTTAAAGCAAGGAGCAAAACTAGTCGACTCCATTGAAGACATTCTTGAAACCCTCGGCTGCGTCGGCAAAAGCATCGAATCTCATACCCTGCCGCTTGCAAATGATGCCTTGCAAAAAGCGCAGGCACCTCTTTTTGACCGGGCAATGCTCAACCTCAACGAAAACGAGCAGAAGTTATTCGATGCCCTCAGCAAAGACCCAATCCACATCGACGAACTCATTGCCTCAACGGGTTTCGCCGCCGGCCCCGTTCAGTCCTCGATCATCTCGCTTCAGATCAAAGGCCTTATCAAGCAATTACCCGGAAATCTCTATATCCGCCGGTAAATTTTGCGACAGATTGTTAAAAAATTTTTAAGCCCCAGTCCAATAATCTCATACATGCAAGTTTTCTACCGGCATTTTCACAGTCATTCTTAATACGTGCTTAATAAAGTTTAGGATTTTTAACTGCTCTGTGATACAGTAAAACCATCTTCACCACATTTGGTGGTGCGATTTCGGGGGATTTGTCAAATGAACAGTTATCTTAAAACCAGGCCTGTGACGATGGGCGAAAGAAGTCCGCCGATGCCTTAAGGAAAACCTTTGACCTTGGATTTGAGGTATTTGCCGCCAGAACAAATAATTCAAATCCATGGCCAAAATTTTTGACCAGGCATTTGGCAATGCGGTTTTTGTATCTTAGATTTAAAGTATAAGGCTTGACGATTTAAAATTTAAAACGGACCGACAGTTTACGACTTCTCCTCCAGTAAACGCCAGGTCTAAATAAAGGTTCAAGCCCAATGATTCCGGCAATGCCGGGCGAGGTGGCTCTCGTAAAAAGCTTAAGGAAACTTAGTGGGGGGCCATGTAAGTTTCTTTCCGATTAGCCTCTGCGGCAGGGGACGCAGAGGCTTTTTCTTTGCGCCAATTTCATTATCCCGCATAAAAACAACCTCACCTGTAAAGAAATGCACCATTTTTTTACTTTTACTTTGACATACAACATATAGTATTTACAATTTGTGTATTCCAAATCTAGTATCAATACTGAAAATGCGGTTTTCGCAGGTGCAAAGCAGTGAGATGTCCATATTGTAAAGAAGATAGCGATAAGGTCATAGACTCACGCTCGAGCGAGGCAGGGCGTATAATCCGGCGGCGCCGGCAGTGCCTGCTATGCTCCAAGCGGTTCACGACCTATGAAAAGGTCGGCGAGTCTTTCAAGCTAAATGTGGTTAAGAAAGATAAAAGCCGGGTACCGTATGATCGTGAAAAGATAGTGCTGGGGCTGCAGAAGGCGTGCTATAAAAGGCCCGTCTCGGCCGAACAGCTACAGGAGATCGCTGACAGAGTCGAGGAAGACATTTTCAAGATGTCGGACAAGGAAGTCACCTCGGCTTTCATTGGCGAAAGCGTGATGCGGCATCTCAGGACGGCGGACAAGGTAGCTTATATACGTTTTGCAAGCGTCTACCGCGATTTCAATGACGCGGGTGAACTGATACAGGAAGTATCACAGGCAATAGCGGAACTGGATTCAAAAAATCAGCCTAAGCTCTTTGGTGATTAGAGCTTGGCAAAAAGGCAGGGAAGCATGAAGGATCGATCTTTGCAACTCAAAGTCGTCAAGGCAGACGGTACAGTAGAAGAATACCTCCATACAAAGGTGCTTGGGACTATCGCAAACGCCTTTGCCGGCACGGGGCAGGACACAACGTTCGTAGCTGAGCAACTAGCTGACGCCATTACGTTCTATCTTTATGGTACCCATCAGGCAGACGGCCAGGTAAGCACTTCCGAGATCTATTTTATGATCCAGGCCATGCTCACGGCCACCGGCCACGATGAAGCGTCGCTGGTGCTGAATAATTACCACTTTACCCGCGCTCTTACACGCAAACGCACTGAAGTTGTCGATAGTTTCCTTGGCGAAAACCCGCAAAGCTGGAATAAATCGCTGATCACGTTTGCGCTTGTCCGGCAGGGGGTTGAGATGTCCAGTGCCCGCACTATCGCCGGCATGGTAGAAGAAAAGATCCTCAGGATGGCCCTTAACAGGGTTCCAAAACGGCTTATCGCTGAACTTGTCGAAGTGGAAAAACACAACATTCTCCAAGCCTGCTCCCAGCTAGAGGCTGCCGAGGAGATGGAATACAAAACAACCCCGGACAAGGACGTCCAGGGCGGACAAGAAGAGACAAAAGGATTTCTAGCCAAAGCCGGCTAAACTCGACTGTTCCGAAGGCACCCGATCATAACTGAACGGGTGCTTTTTTATGCGCTGCAGTTTTTTTGGGCTAACTTGCGCAAGTGGAGAAGGGGTAGGGAAACAAGTTCAAATTCCAGATTTTAGATTTCAAATTGTCAAAAACAGCGGTTTTGAGGCTGCGAGAGCGGTTTTTGGGTGGGATGGCGGGAGTTTTGGGTCATGTAAAAAAGTGTGTCAAGCAAATTATTTGGGGGGTGTTTGGGGGGCATTTCATTGATTATTGATTAGGGATTATTGATTATTTGAAGAAAAGAAGGCGTTTGGGGGAGTATAGGGGGTGTTTTAACTGGAGTGAACTATTCGGGAATTTTGGGGGAAGACGGGAGACAGGAGGAAGGAGGAGAAGTGCGGAAGTGCCAAAGTGCGTAGGTGCGGAAGTGCTTCTAAGTTCTACGTTCAAAGTGGAAGAGTGCTAAGATGCTGAAAATGTTCAAAAGGGCGAAAAGTGTCAATGGTGTGAAAAGTGTGAAGGTGTGAAAAGTGTGAAAAGGGGTTGGATGGTGAGTGCGATTTTAGGAAGTAAAGAGGGGTGCGAATTGAATTGGAAAAAGCTTGAAATATAATTGAAAGTATTTATTATCTTAATTGGCTGAGAGAAATCGGCTAATTAAATTGGAATCACTGAGATTTCAGACGCTTTAGCTTAAACCGGAAGTTTGACATGGGAAGCGATGAAAGGCTCGGTGCCTTTTTGTATATGTGCTTCGCTGGCTTTTTGTCTTTGTGGCGATCCTTTCCAAAGCGGTTTTACGCCAAAAGACGGAAGTGAGCGTAATGTATGTCTGCAGAGGGCACCGTTTGCTTTGTTCCCAAGGGCTCTTCCGGGCCTAAGCTGAGCATTGCGGCGGTGCTCTCCTATG
>MHYB01000090.1:3552-14373 GCA_001824635.1 Planctomycetes bacterium GWF2_50_10 | reverse complement strand
CGCAATGCGCTTACGTTAGGCCCGGAAGAGCCTTGAGGAACGCAAAGCAAACGGTGCCCTCTGCAGACATACATTACGCTCACTCCCGTCTTTTGGCTTAAAAACGCTTTGGAAAGATCACCACAAAGACTAACAGCCAGCGAAGCACATATACAAAAAGGCACCGAGCCTTCCATTCGCTTCCTCATTCAAACTTCCGGTTTAACGTAAAGCGTCTGAAATCTCAGTGATTTCTTTTCGATTGGCCGATTTCTCTCAGCCAATTACGATAATAAGTACTTTTAATTACCTTTCAAGCTAATTCTTCCACTTTTTCACTTTTCAAACCTCACATCAAAGCACGACTCCCCAAATACCCGAATTGTTCGTTTTCCGTGGTAAACGTCTTCTCTTTAAACCCGCAACGCGTAACTCGAAACCCGCAACAAAAATCTGGCACTACTCCACCCCACCCTCAATATGCCCCCTCCCAACCCCTTCTCCCCGCTTCAGCCTCCTTTCCACCCACCCGCACTACACCCTCAACCCCCCCTCAAAATTCCCTTGACACACTTTTTTACATGTACAACAACTTGCGCAAGCCCACCAAAAAACGCACTGGCTCCCCCAAAAACCCACATTTAACTCAAAACTCACCACTCAAAACTCAAAACTCCCAATTTCCCTACCCCTTTCCAACTTGCGCAAGTTTCGCCAAAACAAAGTGTGGAATCCTCCCTGTAAAATGGTTGGGTTGGAGGTGGGGAATGCGGGTTGTAACAAAATGGGTGCTGTGGTAGTCTATTATATAGATGCAATAAATGGCGGGCCCGAGGCGTTGTATAGAGACTGGGATCATTGACATTAGATTTACGGATAGAGATGCGAAAAACGGCGGTTTTCACACTGATCTTGGGGGTTGTGGGATGTGGTCTGTACATAGCGGGCTGCAGTCCGGATAAGTTCAAGGAAAAGGCTGACAAGCAGGTCTATGATATTTTAGATAAAAAATGGGACCCGAACTTCGGTGAGAAGGTAAATTACCGCGTAAGCGATGTAAACGCGGGGCCAAACGATATAGCCACCGCCGCCCTGCCTGTTAACGGGATCATAACGCTGGCTGACGCGGTGCGGATAGCGACGGCACAGAACCGCGATTACCTGAGGCAAAAGGATCAGCTATACCTGGCGGCACTAGCCCAGACGGGGGTGATGAGCGTCTATGAACCCCGCCTTTTCGGTGTCATAAGCACCGGCTACAACAACAATAACGGCACCGAAAGCGTGGATGCGTCAAGCGAATTCGGGATACAGCCGCTGCAGTGGCTGGGCACGGGGACGATAATTAGTACCAGTATAGCGACGGACTGGCTCAAATTCCTCGGCTCCGACGCGCCGGACGCTTCATTGGGGTCTGTTTTCAGCGCATCTGTGACGCAGCCGATACTCCGCGGGGCTAACCCGGTGGTCTATCGCGAACCGCTGACGCAGGCGCAGCGTAGCACGCTTTACGCGATCCGGGATTTTAACCTGTTTCGGCAGGATTTTGTTGTCGGGATCGTGCGGGACTATTATAAGGTGCTCCAATCGCTGGATTCCGTGGACAACGCGAAAAGATCGTACGACAGCCTTAAAATCTCGGAAGAACGGGTGCGGATGCTGGCTGACGCGGGGCAGCTGCCGTATTTCGAGGTAGACCAGGCGACGCAGGAGACATTGCAGGTTTATGACCAGCTCGTTACGCAGCAGCAGGTCTATGAGGAAGTTCTTGATTCTTTCAAGCTTCGGCTGGCGCTTCCGGTGGTGGCCAAGGTGGTGCTGGACCCGTGCGACCTCCTAAAGATAAGGAATACCGCGATAACCGAGCCTAATTACAGCACCGGCGACGCGATAACTACGGCTTTGACTTACAGGCTTGATCTAGCCAATGAGTTCGGGTTTTTGGAAGACGCAAAACGAAAAGTGATCGTGGCAGAGGATGCGCTCAAGGCCGGCCTTGATCTTAGGGCTTCAATGGTTGCGCCTTCGGATAACAGAAAGCCGGGTGATATCCAGTTTGATGAGGGAAATTACAGGGTGGGAATGGATTTGGATCTGCCCCTTGAAAGGACGGCAGAGAGAAATGCGTACCGACAGACCTTGCTTTCACTTGAAGAACAGAATCGCAATTACACCCAGGCTACCGATCAGGTTACGCTTGAAGTGCTCCGATCTTTGAGACAGGTGCAAGCATCGGCGGCAAGATACGAGATACAGCTAAACAGCAGGAACCTTGCTAAACGGCGGGTTGAGAATGTGAATATGCTGCTGCTGGCGGGCAGGAATGTAACTACGCGTGATCTTCTTGATGCCGAGAGGTCGCTTCTCGATGCTGAGGACGCGCTTACATCAGCGATAGTCAACCATACTATTGCGAAGATGGTTTTTTATCGCGATATAGGTATTCTGCGTGTTCGAGCCGACGGAATGTGGTATGAAGGAGTTGTACGATGAAACAAAAAGAAGATTTGCTCGACCTGACGGTTGACGTAAAAAGTGATAAGCCTATTATACTGCCCAAGACGTGGCTCAAATTGCCGAAGTTTGAAAAGCCGAAGAATAAATGGGTGGTCCGCGGGATTATCGCGGGGGTGGTGGCAGTTGCGATCCTGTGCGTGGTATTATTTCCGACGAATCGTGACAAAGGCATGGGGCAGATACAGTTTCATACAGTTAATAAAGGCGATCTGCTTGTAAGCGTGACTGAAAGCGGGTCGGTGAAGGCAAAGGATGCAGTCGAGATCAAATCGCAGGTAGAAGGCGGGACTACTTTAATCAGCATAGTACCAGAAGGTACATTCATCACAGAAGCGGATGTGGCCAGCGGCAAAATCCTTGTGGAACTGGATACTTCGGAACTTCAGAAGCGCATCACCCAGCAGGAAATATCTTTTGCCAATGAAGAATCGAGCTACACCGACGCAAAGGAAGACTATAACATTCGTCTCAAGCAAAACGAAAGCGATATCAACACCGATCAGCAGGGTGTTAAATTCACCATGATGGACATGCAGAAGTATTTGGGCGAATCGGTGGCGGCAAGTCTTATAGGCGCTCACGAAAAAGCAAGGCTTTCGATAGTGCCGCTTGCGCAGGCGCTTGTGATATTTGCGCCGATCGAGCTTGAGGAATTGCTTGATCTGAAAATAATTCGCAAGCTGCTGCTCGATCCTGACAAGCCGGTTAAAACTTATAATGTGGCCAGTTTGGCGTTTGATGTGAACCTGGGCGGCGATGCGCTGCAGAAGAAGCGAACCCTCGAAGCAAAGATCGATCTGGCTAACGAGGAATTCAAGCGGGCAAAGGATCAGCTTGACTGGACGGAAAAACTATTTGCAAAGCAGTATGCCTCAAGGGGGAATCTTGAAGCAGACCAGCTTGCGGCAAAACGCAAAAGTATCGAGCTTGACCAGGCAAAGACAGAGCTTGACTTGTTCCTGCGATATGAATTTCCGAAAATGGCGGAAGATACACTGGGCAAGTATACAGAATCGCAGATGAAGCTTGAAAGGACTTATTCGGAGGCGCGGTCGAAACTGACGCAGTCGGTAACAAAGCTGCGAAGTTCTGAAGCAACATACGAATTGCAGAAGAATGAGCTAGCGAAATTATACCGTCAATTCGAGGCATGCACGATACGGGCGCCGAAAGCAGGTTTGGTGGTTTATGCCAATACGGGCGATTCCTGGAGGGCGCGCGAGCCAATGGAGGCTGGCGCTTCGATACGCGAGCGACAGTTGATATTGTCGCTGCCAAACACGGCTGAGATGGCTGTGGAAATGAAGGTGCATGAGTCGAATGTGGACAAGGTGAAAGTGGGTCTGCCGACACGGATATCGATCGACGCGTTCCCGGATGTGGCGCTTACAGGGGAAGTGTTCAAGATATCGCTGCTGCCGGACCAGACGAGGTCATTTCTCAATCCCGATCTTAAGGTGTACGCAACTGATGTGAGCATTGACGGCGATAATGATTTTCTTAAGCCGGGCATGTCGGCCAAGGTGGAAGTGATAATCCAGGAACTGGAGGATGTGATTACTGTTCCGGTTCAGGCTGTGATAAACCGCGGCGGGACAAGGTATTGTTATGTTCAGAAAGGCAAAGGCCTTGAGGAGCGTAAGATAAAAACAGGAGCGTTTAACGACGTCTCTATCGAGGTGCAGAACGGGCTTGCGGCTGGTGAGAGAGTTGCGCTGAATCCGCCAAGGTCGATGACGAATGATACGCCGAATATGCCCGTTCGCAGCGCAGCAACTCCCAGAGTAAGACGTAACATGGTTCGGATGGCACGCTAGATGCAAAATATTGTTGAAATACAAAACCTCACGAAAAGTTATGTGATAGGCACAAGCCAGCTTGATGTGCTCAAGGGTATTGATTTCAGCGTAAGCAGGGGCGAGTATGTGGCCATCATGGGGCCCAGCGGTTCGGGGAAATCTACGCTGTTGAATATGCTTGGGTGTCTTGATAAGCCTACGTCGGGTGTTTACAAACTTGGCGGCTCGGATGTTATGAGCATGAACGACGACGAGCTTAGCGAAATTCGGGGCAAGGAAATAGGATTCATTTTTCAATCGTATAATCTTATCCAGCAGCTCAATGTGATTGAGAATATCGAAATACCGATGTTCTACCAGGGCATAAGCGAACACGAGAGCAAGGTGCGGGCGACGGATCTGGCGGTGATGGTGGGTCTTGCGGATAGAGTTCACCACAGACCTTTCGAGCTTAGCGGCGGGCAGCAGCAGAGGGTGGCTATCGCAAGGGCGCTGGCGAATAATCCGCTTGTGGTGCTTGCGGATGAGCCGACGGGAAATCTTGATACGAAAAACGGAGTGGATATTCTATCGGTTTTCGATCAGCTCAATAAGAGCGGCAGAACTTTGATCGTGGTTACGCACGACAGCAGAGTGGCCCAGCGGGCGGGCAGGGTAATACATCTGCTCGATGGTCAAATAGACAGGCAGGTTTATAACTGATGCAAGTTTTCCGTGCAAAGCGAATTATCAAGCTGGGGCTTAAGAGCCTCTGGATGCACAGGCTGCGATCGGTGCTGACGACGATGGGTATTGTATTCGGCGTGTGCTCGGTTATCGGAATGCTGGCAATAGGCGAAGGGGCAAGCAGGGAAGCACAGGCAACAATCGCCAGGCTTGGCTCGACGAATATCATAATTAAAACTGTCAAGCCGCCGGATGATATGAAGGCTAGCGGCAATAATACTATAATGAGCGAATACGGGCTTACTTATGCCGATGCCGAGCGGTTTTATGAATCACTTACCAACACCGAGGTGATCGTGCCGATAAGACGGCTTAACCAGGACGCTTGGTACCGAAATCGCAAGGCGGCGGTGGAAGTTATCGGCACGGTTCCGTGGTATACGTCGATAAGTTCGCTGAATGTCAAGTACGGCAGGTTCCTGGCCAGCAATGATCTGAGCTATCAGCAGGGTATCTGCGCGATCGATGAAAGACTGATGGACGCGATCTTTAAAATGGATAATCCGCTGGGGCAGACGATAAAGCTGGCTGGTGATTATTATACCGTGGTGGGAATTGTGGACTCGCGGCAAGGGGGCAAAACGGATAATGAGGCTCGCACGGGCGGCGGCGATGCAGGCGGGGCATCGAGCGGGACCGTGTACATCCCGCTTACGGCTGTAAAAAGCAGGTTCGGCGAATTGAATGTCTCGTTCGGTACCAGCGGCGGCAAGGTGGAAAAAGTCGAACTGCAGGAGATCACTGTAAAGGTTAAGAGCATGGAAGATGTGCTGCCCACGCGTGACATGATCGCGGCACAGATGGAGCAGTTCCATAAGAAAAAAGACTACGATATCCAGGTGCCGCTGGAGCAGCTTCGTGAGGCACAGCGGACAAAGCGGATTTACAGCATAGTGCTTGGCTCGATAGCGGCTATCTCGCTGCTGGTGGGCGGTATTGGTATTATGAATATCATGCTTGCGACGGTGAGCGAAAGGACGAGGGAGATCGGTATTCGCAGGGCGCTGGGGGCAAAGCGAAAGGATATTATCACGCAGTTTATCACCGAGACGATTCTGCTTACGTCGATCGGCGGCATCCTGGGGGTGGTGCTGGGGGTAATAATTCCGAAGCTGGTGACGTACTTCTTCAGCATGCCGACGGTGGTTACCGGGCTGAGCCTGACAGTGGCTTTTGGTGTGTCGGCTGTTGTGGGGATAGTTTTCGGCTCGTATCCGGCGTGGCGGGCGGCAAACGTTCACCCGATAGAGAGCCTGAGGCACGAATAAGGTTGAAAAAGGTTTGGGTGGTGGTTAAAATGCCAAGCCTGAATGGGGACGTGGTGTAACGGGAGCACACCGCGGTCGCATCGCGGGAATGTGGGTTCGATTCCCATCGTCTCCATTTTTTGTTTTCTCACTCCTGGGTTTGTAAAATCACATCACGCAACTCGGCTGCAAGGCTGATACAAATAAGGCGTTTATTTGGTTTGAAATCAAGTAGCGGGGGTCTTAATTTGACGTCATTTTCTGTGAATCCGTTCACGTTTGGGAGTTTGTGCGTGTGTTCACATTCACAAAATTCGTTGCTGCAAGTGAGATATTAGCAGAATAATGCAAGCCGATACTGGCGGCAAAGAATTATACGAGTTTTGTTGCGACGATCATGGGATTGCAATATATACATCAGGTGCATGTAAGTACTTTTAGCAAAAATGTTTAAGTGTTTTTAAGGTTGCGTGCGTATCTTATCCGTGTCTTGTGAATCCATAAACGTAACATGGCTTGTGAAGAAGTGCACAGGATTGATAATTTGATATTTTCGACGTTCAGACGTATAATTTGCAGTACTTAAGCAATATTAAGGGGTCTATATGATTTGCAGGAATGAATGCGCGGGTTGTGGAGAAGAGCCGATTGAAGCGTTGTATCAGCGGCTTGAAGAGGTATTGGAAAAATATAAGGATAAGGATGGGGCGCTGATACCGGTGCTGCAGATGGCACAGGGGATATTCGGTTACCTGCCTGAGGAGGCGATGAAGAGGATTGCCCTAAGCTTAGGCAAATCCTATAGTTATGTAGCTGGCGTGGTGGGGTTTTATTCATATTTTACGACGGTTCCGCGGGGCAGGCATGTGATACGGGTTTGTTTGGGGACGGCATGTTATGTTCGAGGCGGGCAACGTATACTGGAAAGCCTTAAGCAAAAACTCGCAATTGACGTTGGCGAAACGACTTACGACAAACAATTTACGCTGGAAGTCGGGCGTTGTTTCGGGGCTTGCGGGCTGGCGCCGGTGGTGATGGTGTATGAGGTTGTTCATCACAGGGTTAAAGAGAGCCTGGTGGAGAACATACTGGAGCAGTACCGTGACAAGAAGGTAAGTACTGTTAAATAAAGCGTTTAGGGCTATAAAGCAATTCAGAAAAGAAGAGTTATAACTATATGGCAAGAGTAAATAGTCTTACAGAACTGGCGAAAATCAAGGAAAAGGCGCTTGAAAAGATAGCTCTGAGACTGTCAGTCAGGGGGGGTACAGGGGGTGAGAAGGGATTAGATGCAGGCAGGCATGTGCTGGTTTGCACGGGGGGAGGGTGTATAGCATCGGGGGCGATGAATATCATCAGTTCCCTTAAAGAGCACATCAAAGAGGCTGGGATCGACTCAAAGGTAAAGGTTGTGGAGACGGGGTGTCTTGGGCCTTGCGTGATGGGGCCGGTGGCGGTGGTTTGGCCGGAGGGGACTTTTTACCAGGGTATCACAGTTGAAGATACGGCGGAGATAGTCGAGAAGCACCTGGCAGGCGGGGAGATAGTTACCAGGCTGGTTCACAAGGGGACAACGGGCGAGGTCGAAGAAAGCATAAAAGAGGTTGGGTTCTTCCGCAAGCAGATGAAGGTTGTTTTGCGAAACTGCGGGGTGATCGATCCTCTTAATATAGAAGAATACATTGCGCGGGACGGGTATGCGGCGCTGGCTAAAGTACTTGGCACGATGAGCGGCGAGGCGGTAATAGAGGAAATGGTAAAATCCGGCCTTAGGGGAAGAGGCGGGGCAGGATTTTTGACGGGTATCAAATGGAAATTCACGCGGAGTTCGCCGGGTGATGTGAAATACATTCTTTGCAACGGTGACGAGGGCGATCCGGGGGCGTTCATGGACAGGAGCGTTCTTGAGGGCGACCCGCACAGCGTTATAGAGGGTATGGCGATCGGCGCTTTCGCTATCGGGGCGCACAAGGGTTATGCTTACATCCGGGCGGAATATCCGCTGGCAGTTGAGAGATTCCAGAAGGCAATAGAGCAGGCGACTGAATACGGCCTCCTGGGCAAAAATATTTTCGGCAGCGGGTTTGATTTTGATATCGAGATACGGATGGGATCGGGCGCTTTCGTATGCGGCGAAGAGACGGCGCTGATGGCAAGCATCGAAGGCAAGCGCGGAGAGCCCAGGCCAAGACCCCCCTTCCCGGCTGTTAAGGGATTGTGGGATAAACCAAGCTGCCTTAACAACGTTGAGACGTTCGCGAATGTGCCGGAGATATTGCTCAAGGGAGCGGAGTGGTTCAGTGCGATGGGCACGGCCAAGAGCAAAGGGACGAAGGTATTCGCTCTTGCGGGGGCGATCAATAATACAGGTTTGGTTGAAGTGCCGATAGGGATGCCGCTTGGCGAGATCATTTATGATATCGGCGGCGGGATACCGGGAGGCAAGAAGTTCAAGGCGGCGCAGATGGGCGGGCCTAGCGGCGGGTGCATACCGCGCGAGCATTTGAATGTGCCTGTCGATTACGAATCGCTTAATGAACTTGGTGCTATAATGGGTTCGGGCGGTTTGATCGTGATGGACGAAGACAGCTGCATGGTGGACGTGGCGAGATTCTTTTTGGATTTCGTGCAGGATGAATCGTGCGGCAAGTGCGTGCCTTGCAGGGTTGGTACAAAGCGGATGCTTGAAATTGTTACCGGCATTTGCGAGGGCAGGGGCAAAGAGGGCGATATTGAAAAACTGATATCGCTTGGCAATGAAATTAAAGACAGCGCGCTTTGCGGGCTGGGACAGACAGCGCCGAACCCGGTGCTTTCTACCATAAGATATTTCCGCGATGAATACGAGGCTCATATAAAGGAACGCAGGTGTCCGGCGGGAGTTTGCCCGTCGCTTGTTCGCGCTCCGTGCCAGAACGCTTGCCCGGCGAACGTGGATGTGCCGGGATTTGTTTCGCTTATCGGCGAGGGACGCTATGCAGAGGCGCTGCAATTGCATCGCGAGAGGAATCCGTTCGCGTCGGTGTGCGCGAGGGTTTGCTTTCACACATGCGAGGACAAGTGCAGGCGGGCGAATCTCGACGACTCGGTTGCGATACGCAGCTTGAAGCGTTTCATGGCGGAGCAGGAGATAACAGTTCAACTGCCTGAAGTGAAGGAAAGTGAAGACAACGCCAAGAGGAAGATAGCAATAATCGGCGCGGGGCCTTCGGGTCTGGCGTGCGCATACTTTTTGGCGAGGCTGGGTTATAAGCCCAGGGTTTTTGAGGCTCAGCCCAGGCCCGGCGGGATGCTTGTGCAGGCGATACCGGCGTACAGACTGCCAAGGGAAGAGCTTGCCCGCGAGATACGAATGATAGAGCGGCTGGGTGTTGAGATCGAGACTAACATGAAGCTTGGCGAAGATTTTACGCTTGAGAGCCTTAAGAAAGACGGATACGAGGCAGTGTTTGTGGGCATCGGCGCGCCGCAGGGCACGAAGCTGGCGATACCGGGCGAAGAGGGTGAAGGCGTGATCGATGCGCTTGCGTTTTTGCGAGAATATAATATTCGCGGATCGGCGGATGTGGGCAAGGACGTGGTTGTGATCGGCGGAGGTAACGCGGCTATCGACGCGGCGAGGACAGCGGTTCGGCTTGGGGCAAAGAGCGTTACAGTTCTTTACCGCAGGACGAGAGCGGAGATGCCGGCGTATGAAGAAGAGGTAAATGAAGCTGAACACGAGGGTGTGAGGCTTGAGGCGCTGGCGGCACCGATGGAAATAGTTACCAAGGACGGCAAGGTTACGGCTGTCAAGTGCAGGCGGATGACGCTGGGCGAATTCGACCGCAGCGGAAGAAGGAAGCCTGTGGCAGGCAAGGAAGGCGAGTTCGTTATCAAGGCTGACCAGGTGATCGCGGCGATCGGGCAAAGACTTGACGCTAAGCATGACCTGGGCGATGAGAAGATCGTTATAAATAAGAACGGGTTTATCGAAGTGGATCCGGTTTCGGGTCAGACGGCTGATGAATGGATATTTGCCGGCGGCGACGCGGTGCTTGGGCCTGCTTCGGTTGTGGAAGCGATATCGGCGGGCGAACGTGCGGCTATCGGGATAGATGTTTATTTCACCGGTGTCAATCACGCGTTCTGGCGGACGCAGAAGCAGGTGGATACGATGTTTGATCCGGATGATGATCCGGTAGGGTATCCGCGTGCGAAGATGCAGCTTATGCCTGTGAAGAAACGCCGCAATAATTTCCAGGAAGTGGAACTGCCTTTGGCGGAAAATGTGGCGCGGCGCGAGGCGAAGAGGTGTTTGCGGTGCGACTTTCGGCAGGAATGCGGATCGAACTGAAGAGGTTCAAAGGATTCAGTGATTAACCACGAAGGGCACGAAGAACACGAAGCGAGAATAATTAAGTTATAAAGACTTGAGGGTAAAAGATGCCAAGTTTAATGATTGATAATGTTAAGGTTGAAGTGGCTGGGGGGACGACGATACTGGATGCGGCCAGGCAGGCGGGGATAAAGATACCGACGCTTTGCTATCTTAAGGATGTGCAGGCGATCGG
>MHYB01000090.1:361-3541 GCA_001824635.1 Planctomycetes bacterium GWF2_50_10 | reverse complement strand
TTTGTCTTGTTGAGATCGAAGGGGCAAAGACACTGGCGGCTTCGTGCGCGGTGCCTGCGGCGGAGGGGATGAAGGTACGAACAAATACGGCGCGGGTGCGGCAGACACGCAAGACAGTAGTTGAACTTTTATTGAGCGAACATGATGGCGATTGCCAGACGTGTTTGCGGAATGATAATTGCGAGTTACAAAGTCTGGCGCATGATCTTGGTATAACAGATGTGAGATTTCCAGGGGCGAAAACAAAAAAGACAATCGATTCGAGCACGCCTGGGCTTGTACGGGATACGGCAAAATGCGTGATGTGCAGGCGGTGCGTTACGGTATGCGAACAGGTGCAGGGAGTTGGGGCGCTGTTTCCGCAGAGCAGAGGGTTTAAGACAGTCGTTGGGCCTGCGTTCAAGCACGATCTTTGTGATGTTGTGTGCGTGCAGTGCGGACAGTGTGGCGCGGTTTGCCCGGTTGGCGCTATAAGCGAACATGATCAGATCGATCGGGTGTGGAAGGCGTTAGAGGATCCGACGAAGCATGTGATAGTGCAGACGGCGCCGGCGATACGGGCGGCACTGGGTGAATGCTTCGGGATGGAGCCGGGGTCGCTTGTTACCGGAAAGATGACGGCGGCGCTTAGGCGGCTTGGGTTTAAGGCAGTGTTCGATACGAACTTCGCGGCGGACCTGACGATCATGGAAGAGGGCACGGAGCTTTTGACACGGCTTAAAAAGGCGCTGGTTGATAAGGAGAAGGTGGCGCTTCCGATGTTTACAAGCTGCTCGCCGGGGTGGATAAAGTACATGGAACATTTCAACCCGGATATGCTTGATAATCTTTCGACGTGCAAGAGTCCGCAGCAGATGTTCGGGGCGATAGCTAAGAGTTATTACGCAAAGAATATGGGGCTGGAGGCGAAGAATATTTACGTTGTGAGTATTATGCCTTGCACGGCGAAGAAGTTCGAGGCGGCTCGGCCTGAGATGAACAGCTCGGGATCGGCGGATGTGGACGCGGTGCTGACGACGCGCGAACTTGGAAGAATGATAACGCAGGCGGGCATCGATTTTGTTTCGCTTAGCGATGAGAAAATGGATGATCCGCTCGGGCTTGGAAGCGGAGCGGCGGATATATTCGCAAATACGGGCGGCGTGATGGAAGCGGCACTGCGAACGGCGTATGAAATTGTTACTGGCAGGGATTTTCCGTTTGAGGGTTTGCATGTTGCGCCGATAGCGGGGCTTGATGGGATAAAAGATGCTGCGATAACATTAACAGGGTTAAAGCCCCAGTGGTCGTTCCTTGAAGGTGTGGAGCTGAGGGTTGCGGTGGCACATGGGCTTGGCAATGCTCAGAAGCTTATTGACGCGATAAACCTTGGCAAGGCGAGTTATCATTTTATTGAAGTAATGACGTGCCCGGGCGGGTGCATCGGCGGCGGCGGACAGCCCAGGATGACGGATAATGACGTGCGGCTCAAACGCATAGCGGCGATATATAAGGAAGACGAGGGCAAGGGACTTCGCAAGAGCCATCTCAATAGTGCGGTGGCGAAACTTTATAAGGATTTCCTCGGCGAGCCGCTGGGGCACAAGTCGCACGAGTTGCTGCATACGCATTATACGAGGAGAGCGAGGGTCTAAATTGTTGCGAGTTACGCGTTGCGGGTTGCGAGTTAAAGGCAACCACTGCGCAACTGATATTGAGACCCCGAGCTTAATGGCTTGGGGTTTTTTGCTGCGCCGAGCGTTTCACGATTCGGGTAGATCGCTTTTTTACGAAGGTGGATAAACCCCGCATTGACATGCGGGGCTGGTTAATTATTTCTTTGTCGAGAGCACGCGGGGTGCGGGCTGGGGTTTGTAATTTTTGAAGAGGTTGCCCCAAGGGGAATTTTTGAGCCAGTCGCGGGCGACTTTTTTGCCGTGGAGGGGGAACCATACCTGGTCGTGATAAACTGCTGATGCAAAGATGAAGGCGTAGACGAGCGGGGTGTGGAACATGAGGCGCTGGAGTTTTTTCATTGGGCCAAACCAGAAGAGCTTGCCTATGCTTGAGGCGGCATTGTTGCCGGTCTGAAAGTGCCAATTCTCTTTTTCAAGTTCTACGTCGCCGACGATCTCGATATTTTTTATGTCGCCTGTGCCGAGGCCTCGTTCGTGGGCGAGACGGATATATTCATGGTCGAGCGGATTGAAGCCCATGAGTTTGCATGCGACGGCGTCGATGGCGACGCAATCATTGGATGCTAGTAAAATATTTTTTGTGACGGGGATCATGGTGCGCGGGCCGGGGCCGTTGCCGGCGGTGGTTCCATCCATGACGGTGAAGATGCCGGGGTGGATCTCCTTCTGGATGGCGAGAAGATCGACGAGCGTTTTGTGGATCTGCGAATGACAATAGTGGCGGCGGTTGTCGAGGAGGCCGCCGAATGCGTTTTTCATTGAGCCTGTGGTGTTGGTATATATGTGGCACTTAACGGTTGGCAGATGGACGATGTTTTTGCCGGGGAAATAATCGGGGATGCGGATGCCTTCGGGAAAAATTTTATCGAGTACGAGCATGGGGGATTTTGGTGCATAAAACTTCCACTGCATATCGGATTTTTTGAAATTATATTTGATGGGGATATTGTAGTGCTCGCAGATGGGGCGCTGCTTGTTGAGCATTTCGCCGCGGGAGGCGCTGGTGACGACGGTTTCGTTTTCGACGCAGACGAGATCTTCAAAGCCGGCGGTGTTAAGTGAGCGGATTACGCCTTCAAGCTGCCAAGGGGTGGTGTTTGCGCCGGGGTACATGAGATGCCAGGAGAGATTGTTCTTGAGGATGGTTGTGGTGTTTTTTGCCAGGGCGGTTTCGACGGAGGCAAGTTTCATGAGGCGGTCGATATCTTCAAGGACGGTTTCGGGGCGGGTTCTTACGATGGCAACTTTTGAAGTCATTTTATCCTCAGAAAAAGTTCAAAATTAAAACTTTAAAATTAAAAATTGAGGGATCCCGACGGGGTCGGGATAGCCAATTTATTTCGGCGTTGTCGATTCCAATTTGACATCATTTTAGTTTTACATTGTAGAGTACACCGGCGGGCTGGAAAGTGTATTTTTCGAGCCAATCTGCGGGTGCGTATCCTTTTACAGGTGATACGACGTAGACGGGGCGTTGTTGGATTATTTTGTCCCAATCGAGGGA
>MHYB01000090.1:172-314 GCA_001824635.1 Planctomycetes bacterium GWF2_50_10 | reverse complement strand
CGAATCCGCCGCCGAAACCGTTCCTGAAAGCGAACCGGAAGAGGCGTCGCCGGAAGAGGCGATCCTTGAAACGGAAATCGGGTCCGAGGACGCGGATGCGCCCGAATCCGTGCGCGAGGGCGGGGAAGAAAAGGAAGAGCGG
>MHYB01000090.1:0-147 GCA_001824635.1 Planctomycetes bacterium GWF2_50_10 | reverse complement strand
GAAAGGTCGATGGCGAAAGGCGGACTTCGGATAGACGTTCTGGGTGCCTCCTTCTCCATCGCCGCCGACGAAGAACCGGAATACCTTCAGAAACTCCTTTCCAGATATGTGCGGATCGTGGACGAAGCCCGCAAAGCCACCGGGATG
>MHYB01000089.1:14113-26872 GCA_001824635.1 Planctomycetes bacterium GWF2_50_10 | reverse complement strand
GCCACAACCAGAGCATCATATCTTAAAATGCTCTAGAACGATCAAAGAATAATGCAGTAAACCAGCCCAGATTTAATAGCATTATTTTGCTGATTATTGGGCAAAAAACCAGTTTAAAGATGAAAAAAATGTGCTTTTTTGTATAATAAAATGGTTGTCGTGAAAGATCAATTGGGGAAATCGTAATCAAAATGCATAAAAATTTGTACTATTCTGCTATTAGCGGTTTGGGTGTTAAAAAAACAAAGTATTTACAAAAAAGCGGGCAGGTTGTATTTTCTTTGCGGCAGTATTGCGATGTTATGTAAACCCGCAATAAAATTAATATTTTGAGGTGAGGACGAAATGGCAGATCTCAAGGCACTTAGTGAAGCTATCATCAGGGGCGATCAGAAGACGGCTGTTGAAATTACAAAGGCCGCGATCAATGAGAATATGGGCCCAGAGAAGATCTTGACCGAAGGTTTGATAGCGGGCATGAACGTTATCGGTGCACGTTTCAAAAAGAATGAAGTTTATATTCCTGAAGTTCTTATTGCCGCCCGCGCGATGAAGATGGCAATGGAAATACTTGAACCCAAACTGGTTGCAGCAGGCGTAAAGCCGGTGGGCAAGGCCATGATCGGGACAGTACAGGGCGACTTGCACGACATAGGCAAGAATCTTGTTGCGATGATGCTCAAGGGTGCAGGGTTTGAAGTTATTGACATGGGTGTTGACGTATCGCCTGAGAAGTATGTTGAACAGGCCAAGGCGACAGGCGCACAGATCATCGGCATGAGCGCACTTTTGACAACTACGATGCCCGCGATGGAAAAGAGCATCAAGGCATTGAAAGATGCCGGCGTAAAGGCAAAGATAATGATCGGCGGCGCACCTGTGACGCAGGCGTACGCAGACAAGATCGGCGCAGATGGTTATTCGGCTGACGCAGCATCGGCAGTTGACCTTGCCAAATCGCTGATATAATTTTCTTTGAGCAATGGATTGTTCGAAGGCAGTGCCCGGATTCGGGTGCTGCCTTTTTTATTTGGGGGCGCGGTTTTGAGCCAGCCCTCAAGACCTCGGCCACTGAGACGGATATGCAGGCGGGTGCCCACAAGCGAAAATGTGTACCGCGGGGGCTAAGAATTTGGGGCCGTAGGGGTGTTTGTGGATAACTTTTATCCTATGGTAGCCAAATTTGGCCAAAACTGCGGCGTTTTTATCCACCAGTCAACTATAAACCGAGATTAGCTTTAGAAAATAATGAAGTCAAGTCAGGAGGTAAAACCATTTTGGTAAAGGATTTCAAAGATTGCAGGTGCATTTTTCGTCGGATTTGGTATTGTGGGCATATTATTTGGATTTATTTCATAAAGAAGTTACATAATCAGGTTTAAACAGGAATGATCTTACGTCTGAAATCTTGACCCGTTGAGAAGCGTCACCTCGACTGCCTTGATTGAAATATCATTTCTCTTTAATCCCGTTATAGGCAGGTTTTAATGGATATGAACAGTGTACCCGTGCTCAAAATCGGGAATTTGAATATTTGTCCGCCGATAATTCAGGGTGGTATGGGCGTTCGGGTTTCCAGGGCTAATCTTGCAGCAGCGGTAGCTAATACGGGCTGCATGGGTGTGATCGCCAGCGCGGGGATAGGGCAATTCGAGGATTTTCCGGGGTCTCAATTTACAAAGCTCAACGAAGAGGCTCTGCGGGCGGAGATACGAAAAGCCAGGAGCATGAGCAGCGGGCCGATCGGGGTTAATATCATGGTCGCGCTGACGGATTATGAAAGCCTTGTGAAAACGGCTGTGGAAGAAAATGTCGACGCGATCATATCGGGAGCGGGATTGCCGCTGAATCTGCCGCAATTTTTAAATGGCAAGGATATTAAACTCATACCCGTGGTGTCATCGGCGAGGACACTTGCGATAATCTGCAAGAAGTGGAAAAATAATTTTAACAAGCTGCCGGATGCGGTTATCGTGGAAGGGCCTGAGGCAGGGGGGCACCTGGGGTATTCGCACCAGAGCATAAACGAGAATACGGCTGCCTGTCTTTCGGATATAATCAAGGAAGTTGTAGCAGTGGCTGATTCTTACAGCACCAAAATACCTGTGATAGCGGCGGGCGGGATATTCGACGGCAATGATATAGCGAAGTTCTTGAAGCTGGGTGCGTGCGGGGTTCAGATGGCTACGCGTTTTGTTTGTACGGACGAATGCGATGCTCATGACAATTTCAAGCAGGCTTATTTAAATTCGTCGGCTGGGGATATTACTATTATTGCAAGTCCGGTGGGGCTACCTGGGCGAGTAATAAACAGCAATTTTGTGGAGCAGATCAAAAACGGCAAGACATCGGCGTTCAACTGCAAGTACAAATGCCTGAGGACGTGCGAGCCGAAGGTTGCGCCTTATTGTATTGCAAAGGCACTTGCAAACGCGGCGCAGGGAAATCTTGACGATTCGTTTGTTTTTGCCGGGTCAAACGCATACAAATGCACAGAGATCGTGCCTGTAAAGAGGCTTGTTGAACAGTTGACGGCGGAATTGACGGCTGCACTTTAAAAGCTGTTGCAGAGACAGGAAAAAAAGGTGGAAATCCTTTTGACATGGGAGCGATTTTTGCCTAGTATACTTCGGCAGTGGTTTTTTGGTATAGAATTATCGTGTTAGCCCAAAGAGGCTGCTGCCGGGAAGGTTAGGACTGTCGGTCTTGAAAGTTGTTGCTGTAATACCTGCTCGTTATGATTCGCAAAGATTCCCCGGAAAAGTTCTCGCCAAAGAAACCGGCAAATACCTTATCCAACATACCTACGAGCGTGCAAGGCTTGCAAAAATTCCTTCAGAAGTGGTGGTCGCGACCGATAGCGAAAAAGTTATGCGGGCTTGCGCGGAGTTTGGTGCCAGGTGCGTGATGACCAGTGCCGAACATGCCAGCGGGACAGACCGTATCGCAGAGGTGGCAAGGGGGCTTGACGCTGAAATAATTGTGAATGTGCAAGGCGATGAGCCTGAAATAGACCCAGCCAATGTAGATACACTGGCAAGGCTCTTAATTGATACGACGGATTGCGGGATGGGTACGCTGGTGGCGGAATTTGATGAAGCCAGCCAGGTGAGTGATCCCAATATAGTGAAGGCGGTGGTGGACGCGAAGGGGTATGCGATATATTTTTCACGGTCGCCGATACCTTATGACCGCATGGCGGGCGGGGTTGGTGAGGTGAAGAATTATCTGCGGCACCTAGGAGCTTATGCGTATCGGAAGGATTTTTTACTGAAGATAACAGAAATGGCGCAGGGCAGGCTTGAACAGATAGAAAAACTCGAACAGCTGCGTGTTCTGGAAAACGGGCATAAAATATTGACCGCGAAGGTGGGGCACAGGGTAGACGGGATAGACACGGCTGGGCAATATGCGGAGTTCGTCAAAAGATATAAAGAAAGAAGTCAGTAGTCAGAATTAAGAATTAAGAAGAATCTAAGATTATGATCGAAGAGAACAATTTACTTGCATCAGTTAGTGAGACGTCGACGGATAGCGAATTCTTTTTTCCTGTTCCGGCGGGATATAAAAAAGGCAAGACTCGGTTTGTGGTAGTGATGGGGACGGTTATGAGCGGGCTTGGCAAGGGGATATTCTCTTCGTGCCTGGCCAAGCTGATGCAGGATAAGGGCTTGAAGGTTGCGCCAATAAAGCTGGAGGGGTATCTTAATATTGATTCGGGAACGCTTAACCCGTTCAGGCATGGTGAGGTGTTCGTGCTCGATGACGGGATGGAATGCGACATGGACCTGGGTACTTATGAGAGGATGCTCGGACAGAACCTTTCGCGGTCGAATTTCTGCACGAGCGGACAGATATTTTCGTCTGTGCTGCACAAGGAAAGGCACGGGGATTATCTCGGCAGGGACGTTCAGCTTATACCGCATGTTACCGGCGAGGTTAAGCTTAGGCTTCGCGAACTCGCGGCCAAGAGCGCAGCTGATCTGATTTTTGTGGAGATAGGCGGCACGGTAGGAGACCTGGAGAACGCGTACTTTATCGAAGCGATGCGCGAGCTGGCTTATGAGGAAGGGCCCAATTCATGCTGCTTTGTCGCACTGACGTATATACTTGAGCCACAGGCGCTGGGGGAACAGAAATCCAAGGCGGCACAGCTTGGGATACGGCAGTTGATGCAGACGGGGGTGCAGCCGGATATAGTTGCGTGCAGGGCTAAGAACCCGGTGAGCGAAACGGCAAGACAGAAGATAAGCATTTACAGCAACGTGCCGATGAACAGGGTGATAAGCATGCACGATAGTGCGAGCATTTATACGATACCGGCGATGCTGCGCGAGAGTGGGCTTGATTTTGAAGTGTTGCGGTTGCTAAAAATTGAAGACAGGATAGACCTGCGCAATGAGCGGAAGGCGTGGGAAAAATGGTGCGATTTTACGGATAAGATCGGCCAGAACAAATATGATGTGACGATTGGGATAACGGGCAAGTATACCTCGGTGCGGGACAGCTATGCTTCGATTATTCATGCTATCGAGCATTGCGGCATCGGGCTGGGGTGCAATGTGAAGCTCAAGTGGATCGACACGACGGAGCTTAACGATTCCAATGCCGCTGGGGCGCTTGCGGGCGTGGACGGGATAATCGTGCCGGGCGGATTCGGGGTGCGCGGGACAGAGGGCAAGATAGCATGCATTAAGTACGCTAGAGAGAATAATCTGCCATTTTTGGGGATATGCCTTGGCTTCCAGATGGCGGTGATCGAATACGCAAGGAATGTTTGCGGGCTTAGCGGGGCCAACAGCACGGAGATAGATGTAAAGTGCGCCGACCCGGTAATAGATATATTGCCCGAGCAGAAAAAGATCGAGGGGCTTGGCGGTAATATGCGGCTGGGTGGCAACGATGTGATATTAAAGCAGGGCACAGGGGCATGGGAGCTTTATGGTAAGGTCGATAGCGTTCGGCTGAGATTCAGGCACAGGTATGAGGTCGACCCCAAGTATATCGAAAAGCTGGAGAAGGCGGGGATGGTTTTTTCGGGCAAGGCGCCAAAGCAGCCAATAATGCAGATACTGGAAATTCCAGATCACCCCTATTTCGTCGGAACGCAGGCGCATCCATGTCTTACATCCAGGCCGCTTAAGCCTGAGCCGATGTTCGCAGGGCTTGTCGCTGCGGCTATAAAGAGGCGGTTTCCGGAATCAGATATTGAGCACTGGACAAAAGTGAACAGGCGTTTCGAGTAGGATATTCTAGAGCTGGCCAGGTTCATTGGGTTCGATCGGCATGCCCAGCTGCTGGCGAAGCGAGGCATTTTCCTGTTTTACCTTTTCGCATTCCTCTTTGCAGCTCTTTGTAACTTCCTCCATAACGAAAGCTACAAGTTCGTCGGCATTTTTTTCAATGCCGGCTTTTTCTTTATTGCATTTATCCAATTCAGATTGTTTGTCGGCCAGTTTGGCCTGGAGATTTTCGAATTGCTTTTTGAGGCGGGGGTATTCAATGGTTTGAAGCCTTGCCTGCCGGTCGGCAGTTGATATCGCCCCGGTCTCTTTTGAGCCGCTGCATCCGCCTGATATGATCAAAGTTGCGGTTACAAGAAAAATGCCTGTGAACTGTGCTAATTTCATGACTTTCCTCCGTAATAGTGACATGGGCGAGATTATAGCAACAACCAAAAGAAAATGGAAGATTCTGCCATGGCCTGGAATCTTCCATTTTCAGTTGCAGCTGCATTGAATTTTTGCTGCGGCTAATTATCCGCCCTTTCCGTGACGCTTTTCGGGGCGGACGCTCGTTTAGTCGAGCTTACTTCTTAGCCTTCTTAGCTACTTTCTTCTTTGCAACCTTCTTTGTTGCCTTCTTTGCGACTTTCTTTTTCGCTGCCTTCTTTGCCATTGGTAATCACCTCCTTTCAATCCTTTTTCAAGAGTTCTATCACCTGCGTCTAACAAATTGTTAAACGTCTGTGTGCGTATTATGCATCATATATCTATTTATCGTCCAATTTTTTTTCAAAACTATAGAAAATTTTCTTGCGGATAACTTGCTATGTGACCAAATTGGAATCGTAATTGCATTGCGACGCGAGAGTGTGTATTATTTGCATATGTATTATAATAATGTTATAGCCTTAATAAGACAAATGCACGGAATACATGTTTTTTGTTGCGGCAGTTTGATGAGGCTGCGTGCATGATCAAAAAAATTTTCGTAAAAACCATTTTTTTATCATGAAAACGCAAACTTGAAGCAATTTGTAAGTATTTGTTCCTAACAGTATGCTTGTTAATTAGATGGCATGAACAGAAAAGTAATCATATTCGGCGGCAGTTTTGATCCGATACACAACGGTCATATCGGCGTTGCGCGGTACGCGATAGAGCATTTCAATGCAGATGAATTGATATTTGTTCCGGCAAAGCGATCACCTCACAAGCATATATCGCCAAAGGCAACTGGAGAAGATCGCTATAATATGATCGAGATCGCGACGGCAGGTGACGCCAGGCTGCGTGTGAGCGATTGCGAACTGAAAAGACCTGAGCCAAGTTTTACTATCGATACGATCCTTGAGTTGCGGGGGCAACATGAGGCTGGGACGATCTTTTACATGCTTATCGGGGCTGACGGCCTGGCGGAACTGCACAGGTGGTATCGAGTCCGCGAACTGCTGGAGATGTGCAATATCAGTGTAATGTACAGGCCGGGGTTTGATCTGGGGGCAATAGAAAAGCTTGAACCATTTTTTGGTCGTGAGAATGTGAACCGGCTAAAAGAAAACGTGCTGCCTAATCCTGAAATGGATGTAAGCAGCACGGAAATTCGACACAGACTTGCCGCGGGTGAGGATGTTGGCGGTTTATTGCCGCCTGGCGTGGTCGCATATATCCATTCCCGCAAACTTTACGGCACATGAATTATTTGAGCAGGCCGTAATCCTTCAATATTTGCGCGAGTTTTGCCCGCTGGCTATCTTCAAGCGGGGTCATGGGCAGTCTCATTTCGCCGGGGGCGAGATTGAGCATTTCCATAGCGGCCTTGATTGGGATGGGGTTTGTGGAAAGGCCCAGAAGGCTGCGGCACAGCGCGAAAAGTTTGTTATGCCATTTGCGGGCGGAAACGAAATCGCCCTCAAGGATCAGATCGGTCATAGCTTTTACATCCGCGGGCACGATGTTGGCAACTACGCTGATTACACCTTTGCCGCCAACAGATGCGATAGGCAGAGTCAGTGAATCATCGCCGGAGAGGATGGTGAGATCGCAGCGGCTGGCGATATCGCTGGACATATCGAGCATGCCTGTTGCCTCTTTTACGGCTACGATGTTCTCGACAGCGGCAAGACGGACGACGGTGTCTGCTGTCATACCAGCGCCGCAGCGGCCGGGGATATTATAGAGTACCACGGGCAGATCGACTTCTTCGGCTATCGCTTTGAAGTGCTGAAAGAAACCTTCCTGAGTGGGTTTATTGTAATATGGTGTTACCTGCAGGGAGGCATCGGCGCCGATCTTTCTTGCGAAAGCGGTGAGTTCGATCGCCTCGGCAGTGGAATTTGAGCCGGTGCCGGCGATGACGGGGACTTTGCCCGCAACCGCCTTGACAACGTGTTCGATAACCTGCTTGTGCTCTTCATGTGAAAGAGTTGGCGATTCGCCGGTGGTTCCAACGGGGACTATGCCGTCGGTACCAGAGCGAAGCTGGAAATCAATGAGTTCGTCGAGGGTTTCGAAATCGACTGCACCGTCACTGAACGGGGTAATGAGCGCAACGAGCGATCCTGTAAACACGAGTTTGCTCCTATGGATTATTTTTTGCTGAATTTATCGATCAATTCTATCATCTGCATGGCGGCTTTACGCATGCCGACCAGCGTTGATCGTGAGACTATGGAATGGCCTATGTTGAATTCGCAAAGGCCTTCGATAGCGGCGACGGGGCCGATGTTGCGGTAAGTGAGGCCATGGCCGGCGTGGACGATCAGGCTGTGCTCAAGTGCGATATCTCGCGCGATCATGAGCTGGGCAACGCGTTTTGAAGCGGCTGATTCGTTTTTGGCGTTTGCGTACATGCCGGTGTGGAGTTCAATGGCATCGCAGCCGACCTGTGCTGAGGCTATGATCTGGTCGGGGTCGGGGGTGATGAACGCACTTACGAGTATGCCGGCCTTGTGCATGCGTTTGGTGACTTCTTTTATGCGGCGGGCGTATTTTACGCAGTCGAGGCCGCCTTCAGTGGTAAGTTCGGCGCGGTTTTCGGGCACGAGGGTAACCTGGTCTGGCCTGGTATCAAGTGCGATATTGACTATAGGCTGGGCAATGCTCATTTCAAGATTGAATTTGCAGGCGACGGTTTCTTTGAGGAGTCGCACGTCACGGTCGCTTATATGCCTGCGATCCTGGCGGAGGTGGACTGTGATGCCGTTAGCGCCGGCAAGTTCGCATTCGACGGCTGCCCAGACGGGATCTGGCTCATCCGTTCGGCGGGCCTGGCGGATGGTGGCTATGTGGTCTATATTCACGTTAAGTACGGGCATTTTGTATCCTTTATTCAAAGCAGGGCAATTATAACAACATGCGTGGGGCCTGCAAGAGCAAGTTTTTGACTTGCTAGCTCGCCTTTGCGGTATTAAGATTTGGGCATGTCAGATGTAAAAGGTACAGCAATAGTAACGGGGGCGACGGGAGTGCTGGGCTGGGGCGTGGTCAAGGCACTTTCTGAGGCGGGGTATGTGTGTATTTGCCAGTATCGGGGTACGTCTGCGAGGGCGGGGGAAATAGAGGCTCAAAACGTATTTCTAGTTGAAGGCGAGATCGATTCCGAAACTGCGATAGCGGGGCTTTTTGCCAAAATTGGTGAAAAATGCGGGCAGGAAGGTCTTGCGGGGCCGGATATTCTTATCAATATGGCGGCCCAGTTTGAGCGGGCCAGCCTGTCAGAGGTGGAGTTTGAGACGGCGGCGAAGATGCTGGCAATAAACGCGGTTTCGCCGTTGATTATGGCAAAATATTTCGCAGAGAATCTGAAGGCTAAGGGGAAGATAATTAATTTCGCGGATGTGGCGGCGATGAGGCCGTGGGCGAATTATTCGGTTTATAGTGCATCTAAGGCGGCGGTTGTGGGGCTAACAAAATCACTTGCTAAGGAACTTGCGCCGAATATTACGGTAAATGCGGTCGCGCCGGGGGTGATAGGGCCTGGAGAGCGGCTCGGCCGGGAAGAGATCGACCGCCAGTTAAAGCTGATACCGCTGAAAAGATTTGGACATGTCCGCGAGATCGTATCCGCGGTTAAATTTATTCTTGAAAACGATTATGTTACGGGGCAGGTGATCTGTGTCGACGGGGGCAGGAGCCTCTAGTCTGCACGGGCCGGGCGTTAGTTGGACCTCATCCATTATCAACTTGATCTGATCGACCGCCATGAACGCGAGCGGAAATACCTTGTTACGGATCTGCTGGCCAGGGCGCCGCTATTTGTTTTGGCACTGGGGCTCCTGGCGGGGGTAGTGGCACAGGATAAACTGTCTTTGCCTGCGTGGGTCTGGGTTATTATAGCGGGAGCATGTGCGGCTGTCTGTGCGTTATTTACTTTGAGAAAGCCGGCAGGGGTGTTTTATTTTTTGGCGGCAGGGGCAGCGGTGTGCTTTGTTTGCGGCGGAGCAATGCGGCTTGAAATTTATAAGCAGCCGGTTGTGAATGATATTCGATTTATAGTTAATGACCGCATGCTTGCGACGATTGAGGGGGTTATCGTAAGTGAGCCGGTTGTGGCTAAAGGGCAGGGGGAGGATGGCGGTTACCTTGAAAAACTTTTTACGAGTACATCGTTTTATGTGGATCTGAAGCGGGCAAAGACAGAGGACGGCTGGGGGCAGGTCGGCGGGCGAATCCGTGTGAGGGCTGGGGGTGAAATAGCCGATCTTTTGCTGGGTAGCGAGGTTCGACTGTACTGCTGGCTTGACAGGATAAAGGGGCCGGGCAACCCGGGGCAGTTCGATTCGCAGGCGTACCTGGCAAGGAGGAATGTTTATGTGGCTGCAAGCGTAGAATCCAGCAGGGCTATCGAAGTAAGGTCGGCTGCGAAGGTGAATTCATTTAATGGATTGCGGCGGACGATCAAAGCCAAGGCGCTTGCGCTATTGCTGGAGAAATCACAGACGCAGAGTGAGCCGGAAAATATGCTGGCAGCACTTATACTCGGAGCCAGGTCAAATATAGAGCCGGAGATGTTGGATGCATTCCAACGGACGGGATTATTGCATATACTTGCGCTTTCGGGCGGTCATGTCGCGGTACTTGCGGGGATTATTGTTTTTATGGCGCGGGCGGCTGGGCTTGGGAGGATATGGCGGGCGGTTGTTTGCGCATTGTTCATTATTCTTTTCGCGATGGCTGTTCCGACGTATTCGCCGATACTGCGGGCGTGCATAATAGGACTGTTTTTCTGCGTGTCTACGGCGGTGCTTAGAAGAGGCAATGCGCTAAATACGCTTAGCCTGGCAGCGATTTGTCTTATTCTGTATAACCCGTTGGAATTTTACGAACCTTCGTGGCAGCTTTCGTTCGGGTGTGTGCTTGGGATGATTCTGTTTGCGCCTGATATCGAGGCGTTTTTGCACACCATCACAAGTTACAAGTTCATGAACGAGGATGGGCGGCGGCAGATGGGATTTGTGCGCAGGGGAGGGGCGGTGGTAATTTCCGCACTTGCTGCTGGTTTTGCGGCTGTTGCGGCGGCTGGGCCGGTGCTTGCGTATCATTTCTATAATTTTACGCCGCTTGGGGCGGTATGGACGGTGCTGACGATACCGGTTGTGACAGTGATATTGGTGAGCGGTTTTTTTGCGATAATAGTCGGTGTAATTACGCCCACGGCGGGGTATTTGCTGGGGCAGGTTTCGGAATTTTTCGCCTGGGTTTTCGGGGAGATGGTCAAGGGTATTGCTTATATCGACCATACGCAGGTTTATACGGGTGCGGTTAGTTTGTGGGCGGTTGTTCTGTTTTGCGCTATGCTGGTGTTTTTGCGGTTTGGATATGTGCCAAGGCGATGGGTGAAGGCGGGGGTGAGCCTGGGGTGTGTTGGAGTTATCGCAGGCGGGGTTTGGGCGGGCAAGGCTGGGCAGGGGGCTGAACTGGAGCTAGTGGTGTTTGCGGTAGGTCATGGGCAGGCGATAGTTGCGCATGCGGGGGATGGACGGACATATCTTTTTGATTGCGGTTCGCTGTCGTACCCGGATGTGGGGGCGAGAGTTGTCAGGCCTTATCTCAATTATAAAGGTATTGGGGAAGTTGATGCGGTTTTTGTAAGCCATGGTGATGCGGATCATGTTAATGGGATAAAAGGGACGGCGGGGCTAGCGGCAAAGGTTATGGACGCAAAGAGCTTTAAGGGCAGTTTTAAGGTGCTCTGGCCTAGTGGGCAGGAAGAGCTTACGGGGAATGATTCGTCGACAGTGGTGCTGCTTGAAGCGGGGGGCAGGAAGGTGCTGCTTTGTTCGGATATTGAGCAATTTGCGCAGAACAGGATTCTTGCGATGTATCCCGAACTGCGGGCTGATGTGGTGGTTATGCCGCACCATGGGTCCAGCAGGACGCTTGATCGGGGGTTTATTGAGCGGTTGGGGCCGGGGTATCTGATTTATAGTTGCGCGGGGCGGGAAGTTGAAGGGGCGGCGGAGTTTAGCTGGGCTAAATCGTATTTTACGGCTTCTGGTGGGGCGATAAGGGTAGCCGTTCGGGATGGGAATGTTGCTGTCGGGCAGTTTTGATGGCGCAAGTTGGGGTTTTAGGGGTAGGGGAATGGGAGAGTTTTGAGTTTTGAGGGTTAAATTTTGAGTTAAATGGGTTTTTGGGGTAACCAGGGCGGTTTTTTGGGGGCTTGCGCAAGTTGTTGTACATGTAAAAAAGTGTGTCAAGTGGTTTTTTGGGGGGGTGTTTGGGGGGCATTTCATTGATTATTGATTAAGGATTATTGATTATTAGAAGAAAAGTGCTTTGGAAATTGGAGGCAGGGGGGATTGAGGGGGTGTTTTTTTTATGGTAAAATCAAATCGGGAATTTTTGGGGGAAGTAGTCTTGTGAGTTTTCGCTACGCCATAACCAGAGCATTATATCTTAAAATGCTCTAATGGGCTACTCCCTTACGCCCCATCCGGGGCTGGAAAAAGCGATGGTGCAAAAATGCTCAGAACACGCCACATTGCTTTTGATTTTTAATTTCTATAGACTTGCTAATATAAAACCCAAACAACCAATTAAAAAGGGGGTCAAATGGCAAATGTAAATGAAAAGCATCCAGCCAAACCGGAGGGCATCGGATGGCTTACACCTTATCTGGCAGTGCGGGATGTTGAGGGGGCGATGGATTTTTATGCAAAGGCCTTTGGCTTTGAAAAATCCCAGACGATGCCCGGGCCAGATGGCAAACTCATGCACGGCGCAATGAAATACAAAGGCATGGACATCATAATGATGGGACCCGAGGATGAAACCTGCAAAGCCCCGATTACTTCAAAAACTTCTTGCTCGATCAACCTTTATGTGTATTGCGATGATGTGGACCAGGCTTTCGGGGTGGCGAAAAAAGGGGGAGCCAAGGTGATTTCCGAACCTGAAGATATGTTCTGGGGCGACCGCATCGCGCAGTTTGCCGACATGGACGGCTACCGATGGACATTTGCGACTCATGTCAGGGAAATGGTCCAGCAGAAATAGAAAGGCCAGCTAATTCCTGTCTACTTGTTCGGCCCGG
>MHYB01000089.1:5628-13950 GCA_001824635.1 Planctomycetes bacterium GWF2_50_10 | reverse complement strand
TTACGCCTCGGTGGAGGTGCTTGATAATCCTTCGCTCAAGGATAAACCCGTAATCGTCGGCGGAACCGCTGATACGCGAGGGGTAGTGGCGGCGGCTTCCTATGCTGTGCGAAAATTCGGCGTAAGAAGTGCCATGCCGATCAAGACCGCCGTAAAGCTCTGCCCGCAAGCCATTATCCTGCCGGTCCGCATGGGGCGGTATAAGGAGATCTCGGAGCGAATTCATGAGATATTTGGGCGCTATACGCCGTTGGTCGAGCCGATCTCAATTGACGAGGCATTTCTGGATGTCACCGGCTGTCCCGGTACGCCAGAACAGATCGGCCGGGCGATCAAGGACGACATAAAAAAAGAAACCGGCCTTACCGCCTCTGTCGGCATTGCGCAAAACAAGTTCCTGGCCAAGCTCGCAAGCGACTTAAAAAAGCCCGACGGGTTTGTGGTTATAACAGATGAAAACAAGCAGGGCATTCTTGATCCGTTGCCGGTATCGGCGATTTACGGCATAGGCAAGGTAAGTGAGAAAAAGCTAAATTCGCTTGGAATTCGCACAATCGCCCAGCTTCGCACGCATAGCGTCGAACATCTAAAAGGCGTTCTCGGCTCTTTTGCATCCGATGTGCTTGACCTTGCCCGCGGCATCGACGACAGGCCGGTCGAACTGCCCGGCCAGGCTAAATCCATATCTAGTGAAGAAACTTTCGCGACCGATATATCAGATAAGGACCAGCTTCTTAAAGTGCTGTATGGGCAGGTGCAGGAGGTAGCAAAACAGCTCCGCGACGACGATCTCGCGGCAAAGAGCATTCACCTGAAGTTGCGCTACGGCGACTTTCAAACAATAACGCGCGCAAAAACATTCGATGAGCCAACAAGCACAACGGATGTGTTATGGGATGGGGCAAAGAGCATATTTGAACAATGGCATAAGACCGAAGCAGGGGCTTTGAGGCTTTTGGGATTCTGTGCGGCCGGCCTAATGAAGGTGGAGCAACAGCAGCTTATGCTTTTTGATTCCCAGCAGGGCACAAAGAAAAGCAACATTGATCGCGCAATGGATGAGATTCAAAAAAAATACGGAGCTGATGCTATAAAACGCAAGCTCTGAGAGCGGGACGATTATTTTACCGCCGCTGCCTCATTTTGGCTTTGCACCGGTGCGTGTACCTCGCCGATAAATTCCGGCACTAGCTGCTTGATCTTGCTTATCACGACATCTTTATCCATGCACTGCGATACTTTGAGAACCTCTTCAATACCGGCATAAAGACGTTCGCGGTCCATGGGGATATTTTTCCATATCGCGATCTTGGGATGGCAAGTCTCGACCATGTCCTCGCCCTTGATCGAAAGCTCTTCAAAAAGCTTCTCACCAGGCCTAAGCCCCGTGAATTTGATCTCGATATCCTCGCCAGGACGAAAGCCCGAAAGCGTAATAAGTTCGCGTGCGAGGTCTACGATCTTGACAGGCTCGCCCATATCCAGCAGGAATATCTCGCCGCCCTTGCCAAGCGTAGCAGCCTGGAGCACAAGCTGGCTGGCTTCGGGTATCGTCATGAAATACCGACGCATTTCGGGATGCGTAACCGTAACAGGCCCGCCAGAAGCTATTTGCTGGTTGAAGATCGGCACGACCGAACCGTTGGAGCCAAGAACATTGCCGAACCGCACGGTTATAAAATGCGTGCTGCTTGAGCGATTGAGATCCTGTATGAACATCTCGGCTATGCGTTTTGTCGAACCCATTATGGAAGTGGGGTTGACCGCCTTATCCGTGCTTATCATGACAAAGTTGCTCGCGCCATGCTTATGTGATGCCGTCGCGATGTTGCGCGTGCCGCCGATATTGTTCTTGAGAGCTTCGCCTGGGTTGAGTTCCATCAGCGGAACGTGCTTATGCGCAGCGGCGTGTATCACAACCTGCGGCTTGTATTTTTCAAAAAGCTTATCGACCCGTTCACCGTCTGTTATGTCGCAGATGATAGTTCGTATCGCCACATTCGGGAAAGCGCGCCGCAGTTCCTGGTCTATATAAAAAAGCGCATTCTCGGCCTGCTCAACGAGCAGCAGCATTCGCGGCCCCCAGTTGCATACCTGCCTGCACATTTCCGAACCGATCGAGCCGCCCGCGCCTGTTACAAGGATCACCTTATCACGCAGGAATACCTCGATCTGATTTAAATCCAGCTGCACCGCATCACGGCCGAGCAGGTCGTTGATATCCACGTTGCGTATCTGTGAGACTTTGAGCTTGCCAGAAGCGATATCTGTTATAGACGGGACCGTGCGGAATTTTGTTTTTGTGCCGCTTGCCACCTGAATAACGCGCCGCATCTGCTGGTGGGTTGCCCCGGGCATTGCTATCGCGATCTCATCAACCTGGTTCTGCTGGCATATCTGCGGCAGTTGGTCGACTGAACCAAGCACTGTAATCCCGTGTATGGCCATCCCTCGCTTGGCCGGATCGTCGTCGATAAAGCCGACTACCTCATACTGCGCCACCTGCATGCGATGCACCTCGCGAAGCAGCGCCTCGCCGGCATTTCCGGCTCCGACGATGAGCAGCCTGCCAAGCCGCCCGTTTTCCACCGTGCGGAATTCCTCATAATACAGCCGCACAAGCAGCCGCAACCCGCCAAGGAGCATCACCGTCAAAAACAGATCCAGCATAAAAACTGCCTGGCTTGCTTCTGTGATGTCACCGAGATAGGGGCGTATTGAACCGATAGCCCCGCATGTGACCCATGATATTACAAGCAGGCAGGTGGAAATCAGCGAGGCCTTTGCGATACCCATTAGATCCGAAATGCTCGCGTATCGCCACCAGCCCTTGTACTGCTTGGTCGCAAGAAAAATGAAAAACTTTACTATTATTACCGCGGCAAGCAGCCCCGGAAACTGGTATGCGAACCAATCTGTCTGGAATTGCATGTTGTTGGCCATCAGGAAGGATAGCAACAGGGCAAAACACCAAACTAAAATATGCGCACCGATTACGATCAGTCGCCTGAAACGCAATACCCCGACAGCGGGCATAGGAATTTGAAAATTGCTCTTGACCGGCTCGCGCTCGAAATTATCTGATCCAGCCATAATCTACCAGCACCTCTGAATTATCCCCCAATGCTTAAACCATAAATATAGCATATTCAAAGAGATAAATCAAGTTCACAATGTAAAAAACATTATACCAACCAAAATATCGTGGCTCTAGTTGTATTCACAGTTAAAGCGTTGGTGCGAAAAAAATGCCGAATTACCGTTAAAAACTGCTCAATTTTCTTATTTTGCGTCTTTAGGCAGTTGATCTGCCGGCGGGGGTTCAGGATTGGCGGTATTTGTCGTCCAGACGTCTTTCAGAGATGTCTTATCCACAACATTCCGCATCAGGGCATAAATAACCGAGTTGGCGGAAAAGAAAAAGCTCATCACAAACGCCCCGACCATGCACAGCACCAGGAGCACGAATATGGAAATTATCACCGTGGCTGTTTTTTCCGACCAGTTCAAAGTGGAAATATCCCCAAGCATCGGCGGGGTAAATATCATTCCCCTAGGCCAAATTATGTCGAGCTTATTTGTCTCGGTATATGTCGCTGAATTAGTAAACACCCCCAGCCTCAAAAATGTTCGCATCAATCCCAAGGCTATCATTGCGAAAAACTGCACAAAGACATAGCACGCCGCCCCGTAAACCGCCGCGACCAAGGTATAGAAACCCAGCCGCCAGGGCCTTGCGAAAACATAAGCGAAAGACCTGCTTATTGCCTCAAAGCTATCGGTGCTCTCATAAGCGATCGCAGGAAGCATCATATTTATCCCGCCCAGCGCGCCTATGAAAAGCAGTGTCATCAGTAGAGCAAAGGTCAGCCCGAATATCAGCATCACTGACATCAGTATCTCGCCTATGTGCCACGGAATATTGCCCAGAAGTCCAGTCATGATCAGCGGTACCCCGAAAAGCAGGATCATCGCCACCGGGGCCGCAGGGGCCGTCACAAGGCTTCTGGCCTTGGAGGACGCAAACCGCATCGCCTCGAAAAATCCCGGTTTTTCATCGTTGGCAAATTCCAGCGCCGCCAGTCGGCAGATCGCTCCGCCTGCAATCGCCAACATCACAAAACTCAAACCAAAAAATACAAGGCTGTAAAGCGTATGCATGACCAGCGCCCATTCGATGGCTTTGCCGCAATACGCCAATTGACCAAGCATTCCCACCGGGTTGCCCGTAAGCAGCGCATACGCCCCGTCAGTAAATCTTGCACAGCTGAACCGCACGAATATATTGAACACGCCCGTGCGATTGGGTGCAAAATCATAATTCCTTCTGAAGTTCTGTGCCTCGCCTCCGCCGGAAATGTAAGCATGAAGTTCGGTCGGGTAACTCGCCAGAAGCCCGGAATTCCGCGGGGCCGATGCGATATCGGAACTGGAAAATGGCGCGATTATTGCCGGCTTGCTCAGGTCCATCAGCAAACCCATTATGCATATTGCCGCGATCGCTCCCAGTGCTATCGAAAGCTTGGCAGGCTGTATCGACATGCGGAACGTTTTGAATACCCGCGTAAAAAGCAGTGACTCACCTAATTCATGCAAAATTCGATTGTCCATAATCCTGTTCCTTATCACTCTTAAACAAGAGTCAGATTATAAGGTATGTTTGCCCCGATGCAAGCAAGAACAACCCTTCTGCCGCTCATTGTTCCTCGTCCGGAATTTCGTCATCCTTGTCTTTTTCCAGTGAATCGATCCGGTACTCCGCTTCGAGCCATTTGCCAAGGTCTAAAAGCTTGCACCTTTGGCTGCAAAAAGGGAAATGCGCCGGCACGGGCTCGCCTTTTGCGATGCTTGGCACAGGTTTGCGGCATATCGGGCACTGAAGCGCCATTATTCATTCTCCATACATTCAGTCATAATTATACCCCTTTTCGGGCCTGTTGGGTACAGATGTAAACCCGCTAGAAATAATTTTTTTGCTAAATTGCCCATTACGGTTAATTTTTATTTGTTATCTGCGCGCAACTAATTATAGTAAGCCGTTTTAATGTATTATCGGATTTTCTCTAGAGGGAACTATGATGGTACCAAGAGAGGTATTCTTCACAAGCGGCGTTGGAAAACATCGCCACAAACTTCAGTCGTTTGAACTTGCGCTCCGCGAAGCGGGTATCGAGATCTGCAATCTCGTTACCGTTTCAAGTATTTTTCCGCCGGGATGCAAGATCATTCCAAAATCAAAAGGCGTCATGAGGTTAAAGCCCGGCCAGATCACCTATTGCGTCATGGCCCGCTGCGAAACCGATGAGCCAAATCGCCTTGTCAGTTCGGCTATCGGACTGGCTGTGCCGGCAAACGGCGAGCATTACGGTTATATCAGCGAATATCACGGTTATGGCATGAAGAAGCAGGCCGCCGGCGATCTCGTAGAAGATATGGCTGCTACAATGCTTGCCACAACCCTGGGCGTGGAATTCGACCCCGATACCGCTTACGACCAACGCAAAGAAATGTACCGCATGAGCGGCAAGATCATCGCCAGCCGGTCGGAAGTCCAGACCGCCGAAGGCGACAAAAACGGTCTGTGGACAACCGTAGTCTCAGCCGCCGTTTTCTGCACACTCGAATAACATACACGCAATCGCAGATACAGGGCTTGCATCGCTGATGCAGGCCCTTTTTATTTGGCTTAATTTGACTAATGCATTCGGGCTAAAGATAAAAGCCGACAAATCACGCCAGCCTTTTGGCACCCAAAAATAATGAAAATGGCGTTGCCTTTTTGTGGCCGAAAACGGTAATAAGGTAATAGTTGCATTGCTGTGCCGGTCGGGCATTTATATTGAATCAAGGCACTCGTGCTGCTTTGAATAATATAAAGGTAAGTCCGTGTTGGAAATCGTTGGGGAAAAAAATTGAAAGGGAACGATTATGAAATGGTTGCACAGGGTAGTGGTTTTCACGCTGGTAGCTTTCTTGATAACGCCTTTGGTCGTTATCGCCCAGCAGGCCTCTGATTCAGGCTCGATGTCTTCATCCAGCAGCGCCATGACATCAAGCGACATAAAGCAGATGACCAATCAGAACATCGGCCACATCTGCCAGACTGTCTCGCTGATGGCTGACGACCTGAGCAAAATGGCCCAGGGCAAAGGCCAGGCAGCCTCGGATCTTTCCGAAGCATCCAGCACGCTAAAAAGCATCTCACAAAGCGTAACGGGTTCTGCATCCGGCAAGATCGATGCAAGCCAGCTTCGTCAGGCAAGCCAGAAAATCCAGTCGGCATCGCAGTCGCTGCAAAGTCCGTCTTCGGCCCAGGGCGCTCCTGGAATGACAATGGGCAATGAAATGGATCGCGCAAGCAAAATGTTTAAGGCCCACGCCGCAATGCTTGCAGGCAACCTGGCGAATTTCGCAAGCCATCTCAACATGATGGCCATGACCGGCCAGGGCGATATGCAAATAAGCCCCAGCCAGGCAAATCAGTACATGAACCAGGCTTCAAAACTCATGACGACTGTTTCATCACTGACTGCTTCATCGGGTTCTTCGAGCAGTATGTATGGCGCAATGGATACAAATGATGCCAATACTTCTTCCAAGTCTTCGGACAGTTCAGGCATGTATGGCTCGATGGATGCCAACACAAGCACCGGTACATCTAGCTCGATGAGTACCGATTCCAACATGATGGGCATGTCCGATTCCTCCATGAGCAAATCCTCAATGTACGGTTCAAGCATGGCCGGACAGGATTCAGGACAGATGCAATCGGCTCTCCAGGATATGTCCAGCCTCATGAAGAGCATGGCTTCATCGCTTAAGGATGAAAATGCCACAGCCATCAGGGAACTTGGAAACATAGTTGGCGACATGGGTAAGATCAAGAGCAGTCTCGCATCGTCGCAATCCGGCACTTCCTCTAGCACCAATATCGGCGCAATGGATGCAAATGCAACCGATACTGGCGCGCAGGATACCTATGATGCCAACACTGGTATAGGTACTGGCGGTATAGGTGGCACGTCCGATACGGGTACAAGCACCGGCGGTACTTCCGGCACAGGTACAACTGATGACAGTATGGGCGGCACCTCAGGTTCGTCTTCAGATACAGGTACATCGAGTGGAACCTCTGGCACCACATACTGACAACTTTTTTAGTGGCGGGTAGTTCGGGGCAAGCCGTTCCTGGGATCGGGTATCCCCGGAACGGCTTTTTTGGAGGATAGGAAAACAAAACGAAAGGGGGATTTATGAATTATACATTTGGCGTAACGCTTCTGGCTTTCGCAGTGTCGTTATTTTGCTCGTCTCCGGCGCAGGCTCAAGACCCGAATCAGAATATTTCCCAACCCAGCGTCGCCACGCTCAGCGCCGATGATCTGCGGGTGATGACGAATCGCAACATTGCCCAGATCACTCAGGCCATCTCTCTAATGGCTTCCGACCTGGGAAGGATGACTTCAGGTTCAGGATCCGCCCAGCTTGGGGATATCTCAAATACATTAAAGAACCTTGCCGATAGCGCCGCAAACGCCGGCGCCGGTATTGAAGCGGCCCGGTTAAGTGAGATCTCCGCAAATTTAGCCGATCAGGCCCGTACGCCTCTCTCGGCAGGCTCGGAATACCAGTCCCTTGATTCAATGTTCAAGGCTCACAGTTCCCTTCTGGCTGGCAATATCGCCTCGCTCGCTGCAACTATCAATACGGCGGCGCAAACCGGCCAAAGCCAGTTTGATGTCACTCAGGGACAAGCCCGTGATTTCGTAGACCGCTCTGCTGCGATCCTTCGCTCTACGCAGGCCTATTCAACTTATGGTACTCGTAGTTCGAACTCAGGCATGATAGGCGCATCGGACACATGGCGATCTGATGAGCCCAGTACGCAGCATTACCGTCAGGGCCGATCCACCGACCGTATGTATGGTGCTGCTGGAACCTCCGGCGGTTCTTCCGCCGCTACCAGTGGCCTAGGTTCCGCCCGTGACGCATCGGGCGGCCAGATCGGAACTGCTGCGGATTCTTCAGTCGGCAGGGGGCCATGCAGAGAAAGCTATTCACAAGAGAAGTCCGACCAGGCATCCGCTGCCCGACGGGGTGACCAAACTTACCGATCCAGCAGCTCAGGTATGATCGGAGCTTCTATGGCGGATGACCGCTTTACCGATATCTCCATTGGCGATATGGCAGTCCTTATGCGCAATATGGGTTCTGTCATGGAAGATAATAACCGTGAAGTGCTCTTTGAACTGGCATCCATTACTGATCAGCTTGCTGTAATGCATGACCAGGCCGCCGGAACTATCAGGGGATCATCCTGGC
>MHYB01000089.1:0-5575 GCA_001824635.1 Planctomycetes bacterium GWF2_50_10 | reverse complement strand
GATGTCACCGGCTCGGAATATGATACAGACCGAGTCAGCGGCAGGACTAATACAGGCCTCGGAGCCGGAACAGGTACAGTTGATGGCTCAAGAAACTACAACAGGGGCTCAAATACAGCGGGAACATCCACCGGAACCGGCTCAGAACTTGGCACAAGGGATTGGGATGAATAGCTTCGAATTCGCCGATTACGTTGCGTAACTTCGTTTAGCCCCCAGGCTCGCCTGGGGGTTTCTTTGTGTTTTTAACTCGTAACAATTCCTTTAAGCTTTACGCTTATCAAACATCGCTATCTTATTTTCTGTCCCCGCAATGATACGCTTAATATTTGAGCGATGCTTAAGAACAATAACAAAACATAGTATCGACGCAACCACTATCAGCGGCCAAAGTTTCTCAAATTCCCAGTCCTGCCTCGCAGCCACCCCCGCGCACACCGCCAGCGGAAACAGCACTGCCGCGATTATAGATGCCAGCGAAATATAATGCCATACCATCACGCACACCGCCCACACCGCGAATACAACAAGCCCAGGCACAGTAAAATAAGGCCAAAGCCCAAGCACCACTCCCAAACTCGTGGCAACTCCTTTGCCGCCGCGGAATTTTAAATAGATGGGAAAAACATGCCCAACGATAGCCGCTATACCCACGCTAAGCCACTTGAGCAGTTCAGTCGTATCTTTATCACCTCCGATCACCGCAGCCGCCGCGAGCATCGGCACTAATCCCTTCGCGAAATCCAGCCCGAAGCATATATATCCCCACTTGCGTCCCAGTGCCCGCGAAACATTTGTCGCTCCTATATTGCCCGACCCCACCTTGCGAAGGTCTACCCCCTTAGCCTTTGCGATCAACAGCCCAAACGGCACCGACCCAAGCAAATACGAACCGATTATCAATAATGCTAATTCCATTACTTACTTTGTCCTTTTGCACTTAGTATTTCTTCGTACAATTCGATGAGCCTGTGCGCATGGGCATGTATAGATACTCTGTCCTTGATTTCATCTTCCATGATTGCCTGCTTTGCCGCCTCAAGAGTTGTCCGCTTTGAATAATAAAGCAGCGCATCCGCCAACGCCTCGGTATTTCGCGCATCATCTATCACTATGCCATGCCTGCCGTTTTCAAACAGATCCGCCGCACCGTTATAGCTCGTCGTTATCGCCGGTTTGCCCATCGCAAGTCCTTCGAGTATAAACCTCGATGCAGGGTCATAAAATGTGGGCAGTACCGCCACGTCCGCATGTACCAGTGCATTTTGTATATGCGCCACTGGCCCAAGGAAAGTTATCCTGCCGTCCACGTCAAGGCGATTTGCGAGATTTTGAGCATGCATTGAATGATCATTGCCCGCGACCAGTATTTGAAATTTCGCCGCGGGCTCTTTGGCTTTGCACATCGCAGCTGCTTTAATTAATTGGTACAGCCCTTTAAGCCTGAAGTTATTCGCAGCAAATAAAAAGAATACCGGGTTATCCTCATCCAGCGAATAACTGCTGAGAATATTGCCCTTAACTTCCGCGAATTCCGCAGCATCCGCCGCCCGGTCAGTCTTGACACCATTGGCGATAACCCTAAGCCGCTCGTCCGCGCATCGGTAATGCTCTTTGAACTGCCTCGCTACATACGCCGACAAACACGCTATCACCGGCCCGTTTTTTGACCTTGCGATCATCTTCTCCGCCCCGCAAAGCTGCCCTCGCCGAAAATTCAAAAAGCTTGTCGCCTTCTTGATCACCTCGACAAAGCCGTTATCATAACTGGCCGCGTTTTGCCGTATCGTCTCCGGGTATGTCCCGCCCCTGGGCTGGTAAACATCCGCAATTGCCATCGGCACCACAGCATGGACGATATCAAACTGCTCCTGCGCAAGATATGCCCTCGCCGCCGCCTCAAACTCCCCCAGGCTCGTCCTCTTGCCCGCGCTGTCGCCGCAAAGTATCTTCACATGCTTTGCCGCACTCGTTCCTTTAGCAGCCAAAAGCGTAATTTCATGCCCCATAGACGAAATCTGCGCCGACAATTCAAATATCGACCTCTCCGCCCCCCCCAGAAACACATCCGACCGCTCTATAAGAATAGCTATCTTCATCTTCAAATAATCACTAATCAATAATCAATTCTACATGCTTTCAAACGGAGCCGTTCGGCCATGACGATGATCATGCATCGCCATATCAGCGGCTTTATTAAGAACAGCCCGCGCAAGCCGTTTGCCTGCCTTATCAAGTTTTTTAATGCCAAGATAGGCCAGCAAAAACCGCATGCGATCCGTCGCGGCAAAAACGCTCCCCGGCGCACTGAAATACAACTGCGCAAGGTCTTTGACGGTATAATGCCTCTTTGCGAACTTCGGCTCAAAGCACCGCGTCAGGTCGATAAGATAAAATTCAGGCTCATTATAAAAAATATGACACAAATAAAAATCCCGGTGGCGAAATCCCGTATCGTGGAACTTCTTCGCGAATTTCGCCAGTTTCGCTATAAACTCGTTCTTGCGCTTTCTGCTGTGCTCCGAGATATCACGGCAGTAGGGCGGCAGCACCTTTTCAAGCGAATTGCCCGGCACCTCCAGGCTCAAAATAAAACTTCGCTTCTCGAAAATCCCTTCCTTCTCGAAACCGTACGCGATCGTCGTCGGTGTATTTATCCCCGCCCGCGCCAGCCTGCACGCGTTATAATGATCATAGTACGCAGTCACCGCGATGCATCTGTGCATGATCCAGTTCTTGACCTGCCTCTTGAGCGGCGTCTTAACATAACGCTTAAGATATGCCCGTCTATCCAGCCTGGGAAGTGATATCGCGATTCTCTCCCGATGCGCACCGATCGTGGATTTAGTAAGCTTTTGACCCATCGACGTGGTAAAAAAATTCTCCGCCGTCGTAAGCCCAAGAGACGCAAGCTGCGATGCGTATTCCGGGTCAATGAAAAATCCCGGCGCCAGTTCTGTCAGCGTACTCTCACGCATGCCCGGCTCCCTCCGTCATCATTTCGTCAGCAGCCCTGCATACCGCCTGGGCCGTTATCGCCTCCATGCAACGCGATGTTCCGAATTTGCATTGGGGCTTATCGCAGGGCACACACTCATACTCGCCCACGATCTGCATTTCCCCCTTATACCCCGTCGCCGTCCATGCCGGGTTGTTAGGCCCAAATAGCGTGATCACCTTGCGGCCCAGTGCTATCGCGATATGTCTTGGCCCTGTGTCGTTAGTAATTACAAGCGACGCCATGCCGATCAGCGCCTTGAGTTCGCCAAGCGAAAGGCTCGTTTCGCCAAGATTGATTATCTCCGCCTTCGATGTCACGCAAATCTTTTGAGCTATCGCCCGCTCGGTATCATTTGGCGCAACAGATACCACCACCCTCGCCCCGTATTTCTCGCTTACATAGTCCGCGACCGCTCCAAACCTCTGGGCGGGCCAAAGCTTGGAAGGTCCAAAAGCCCCGCCCGGCACAAGCACCACCACAGGCCTGCCTCCATCCGTAAGTTTGCCCAGCTTCTTTTCCACCCCAACCCTGCAAGCCTCATCTACCTCAAGCTTCGTCGATCTATCCGCGCTCGTGGCCCCAATCGCCGCCGCAGCCGCCAGGTAATAATCCACCACCGAAACCGGCTTATAGGATCCATCCGCGTTCTTAGCGGCGTAAAGCTTACGCGTCAAAAATATTGACCGCCCGTCACGCGCATAACCTGTCCGCTGGGGTATTCCTGAAAGAAACGCCGCAAACGCAGAAAGAAATGAATTCTTGAAAAGTATCGCGTGCGTAAATCGCCTCTTCCTCAATTCCCACGCGATCGCAAATGGGTTGTGCGATTTATATTCCATCCACCCGTCGCAGTATTCACTGGGCGAAAGTACCTGCTTGACTATCGGGCTTGCGTAAAAAAATATCTCATCACCGGCGAAATGCTCCCGCATCGCCCTAAGTGCCCCCGTACACATTATCGCGTCCCCCATCGGCGACGGCAGCCATACTAGTATTCGCTGGGCCATATTACTTCCGGCTCATTATATACAACGTCAGCGACATAAGCTGAAATACTATCGCAAAGCCAAGCGAAACCATAACGCTTGAGCCGTTCCTGGCAGATGGTGAAAGCAGAAAATATACTGCTGCAAGCAGGCAGAACACCACCACGATAAGAAAACACCCCGCCAGCAGCCTCGAAAGCGAAAAGTCGTGAAACATCTCCTCACGCCTGTTCGTCTTGAGCATTGATATCATCTGCTCGAACATCCCCTCCAGCTTAGTTGTGTCTATCGAAACAGGCCCGACCGCCGCCTGCTCAGCTTTTTCCTTTGAAGGTTTCTCAACAGCAGGGGCCTCGTCCTTCTTTTCAACCAGAGTTTTTGCAGGCGCCGACACTGCAGCTGCAACGGAAGGGGCCTCCTTCTTCTCCAAAACTGGTTCCGGTTTCACCGAAACCCCGCCTGCGCCATAACGCCGAATAATATTAACAGCCTCACGCATATTCACGGCTTTGAAATCCGGCGATGGATCATTAGGCTTTGGCGTGCGCACCTGCCCCGCAATCGTCAGCAGTATAGTCTTGCACCCCGCCCGTCTTCCCGCCGTCGTATCGCGATAAGCATCACCTATCATCCATGATTGCGACAGCGCAATATCATGCTCCTTCGCCGCCGTCAGCAGCATTCCCGGATTAGGCTTTCGCAGATCAGAATCCCTGCTGTATTTTTCCACAACCCCTTCCGGATGGAACGGGCAATAATATATCCCATCGAGCTTCACGCCTGCCGTGATCAACAGCTCGCCAAGCCTCTCGTGGATCAGCGCCAGCTCATTTTCCGTAAGCATGCCCCTGGCCACCCCCGACTGGTTTGAAACCACGATCAGCTTGTACCCCATCGCCGCAAGCGCCTTAAGAGCCTCCGCCGCCTCCGGCAAAAGCCTCACCTGCTCAGGCCTGCTTATATAACCAGGGTCTTCGATAAGCGTATTGTCGCGATCAAGAAATACCGCCTTGGCCATACTCAACCGTTAGCTTTCATTTTTTCGATCGTCGCCGTCGAACTCTTGCCTTCAACCATTTTCGCCAGCACAACCTTGCCGCCGTTTGCCTCAACGAACTCCCTGCCCACAACGCCTTTCACCGCCCAGTCCTCACCCTTTACCAGCACGTCAGGCTTTACCTTCATTATAATATCCAGCGGCGTATCTTCATCGAACACCGTAACATAATCTATGCACTCCAGCGCCGCCAGCACCGCCGCCCGGTCGTGCTGATTGTTTATAGGCCTCGTTGGCCCCTTGTTCCGCCGCACACTATCGTCGCTGTTAAGCCCAAGCACCACAATATCACCCTGTGTCTTGCAGAACCCAAGATACTCGATATGCCCCCTGTGCAGCACATCAAAGCACCCGTTTGTAAATACTATTTTCTGCCCGCCCATCCGGTGATAATTCAGTTCCGCTACCAGCGAATCCATATCGCGTATCTTGCCCGCCTTCGAGCGGTTCCTGCCGATTATCTCGTTTACCATCTCGTCGATGCTCACCGTCGCCACCCCGAACTTCTCTACCTCTATTCCGCCGGCGATA
>MHYB01000088.1 GCA_001824635.1 Planctomycetes bacterium GWF2_50_10 | reverse complement strand
AAATACCGTTTTTCGGATAATGCATGAACGGCCCCACGATTAATCGCCAGACACGACGGCTTAGCATGAAAGCCGTCATAATCTCTTCGGTCGCCTCGCTCGTCGCGGCTACCTGCGGCGCGGGAAATATATTCTCCCTCGCCGCAATCAAGCTCGGCGCCGGCGAACTATACCTCGGCATTTTCAACTTCCTTTCAATCGCCCCGTTCCTGCTCGGCTTATGCACAATGTCCGCTATCGAGATCTACGGCAAACGCAAAATCATTATAAAATGGTACTGGCTCTCAGCAGTATTTTTCGCACCTATCCTGCTCTTGCCTTTGGCCGCCAGCTATTGGCCCGCCTGGGCATGCCTTGCGATGCTTGCAGCCGCAAACGCCTCGCGAAACGCCGCCATCGCCCTCGGCTCCACCGGCTGGTTTCCAATCCTCCAGGATATCGTCCCAAGACGCCTCACAGGACGATTCTTCGCGCGACTCCGCACAACATGGCAAAGCGCAAGCACCCTCTCACTTCTCGCCGCCGCCCTCGTGCTCTGGAAATTCCCCAGTTGGCTCGGTTTCGAGATCGTATTCCTCATCGCATTTGCCGGCGAAATCGCCCGCAACCTCCCCCTGCCATGGATGGCGGAAAATCCCCCGCTCCCAAATCCCGTGTGCATGACCGTTTGGCAGCGACTCCGCGAATTCGCCGCCGACAGCACCATGCGACACTATTCCCTCTACCTCACATTTTATTTCCTCGCCTCAATGGCCATGGAACCATTCAAGATAAAGCTCCTAAGCGACCTCGGCTACAGTTCCGGCGTCATCTTAGCCTCCACCGCCATGGTCGGCATCGGGGCCATCCTTAGCCTCAGCCTATGGGGAAAGATCGCCGACAAATTCGGCAATCGCGCGATCTTCGGCATAACGCACATTGGAATGATCGTCTCAACCGCAGCATGGGTATTCGTCTGGCCCAGTTCAACATGGGCAATTCTTTACGTCTGCGGGCTTTATCTTTTCTGGAGTGCCTTCAACAGCGGCGTCAATCTCGCCATGACAAATTACATGCTCCGCGTCGTCCCCCGCGAAAAACAGAATTTCCTCACCTTCATTTTGCTCGTCCAGCGAATGGTAACCGCCGTCGCCCCGCTCCTGGCCGGCCTTGTCCTTGAATTTACCCCCGCCCTCAAATTCCGCATCGCCTCACTACCGCTCTCTATCTACGACCTCCTCTTCATCGCATGCGCAGCACTATTTCTCGTGCCCCATTTCATGCGAAAAAAACTAAAAGCCCCAACAGACACCCCCACCGCAAACGTGATAACCAAACTCGCCCGCAAACTAGCACAAGCGTCTCGCTTGTGAATCAGTAATAGGGATAGGTATAGGAATTAGCGACCAGCCGCCTTGTCATACCCGCGCAGGCGGGTATCCAGCAATAAAAACCGTCGCGCAGCGACTCCGCTTTTGAACCCGCAACTCGTAACCCGCAACATTTTTTCCTATCTAATCTCTAATCACTAATCACTCTTAAGCATTCTGCCCGCAGCACTTCTTATACTTCTTGCCAGACCCGCACGAACACGGATCGTTCCTGCCCAACTTAGGCCCTTCGAGCTTTATAGTTTTTACCTTCACCTCTTCGCCCTGCGGAGCCATCGCCGCCGCCTGCTGGCGCTGGGCATTCTCAAATTGCCCAACTTCCTTATGCTGCGTCTGGCTGGGCCTGTACGTATTCCTGTGCCGCGCCCCGATCTCAAGCTGCACCTTGAAAATAATATCCGTTACCTTATCCTCGATCGTGTCGAGCATCTCCGAGAACATGCGGTAACCTTCATGCTTGTACTCGATCTTGGGATCCTTTTCCGAAAACGCCCGCAGGAAAATACTCTCCTTCATCCGGTCCATCGAATAAAGATGGTCCTTCCACGTCGTATCATAAACCTGCAGCAGCACGAACTTCTCCAGGTCGCTCAGTTCCTTCCGCATGAACTCGCTGCCTACCTCCAGAAGCGTTTCCTTCGCGTGCCCGTCAAAGTCCGCCTCCGTCAGCTGCGCCGCGAAACGCTCGTTCGCCCACGCCGCAAGCTCACTGGCCCCAAGAGACCTCGTCTTATCCTCGATCTCTTCAGCCAGCTTGCCGTTATGATAAGCCTTGCTCATCTCCAGCAGCTGCTCGTACGTCGCCTTCGGAGTCGATTCCTGTATCTGCCCGCCCGTCAGGCCCGCGCCATACTTCTTATTCGCCCACGCCGCCAGCGACTCGAATCCATAAATATTCGGCCCGTCCGGCCCATGCACCATGCTCATCGCGAATTGCACCGGGTATTCGATTTCCCGCTGTGCGTATTTCGCATCGAGCACTTTCTTAAAATGCGTCTGTATCTCAGCCGCCGAAGCCTCCTCGATCTCCTTGACATCAACTTTAATATCGAACTTCGCCGCCGCCCAGTCCACAAACGCCTTCACAGCGAACTGCGGATCGAGGAACGTATTAAGCCCCGAACAATCCTTCTTAACGATCTGCTCCGCCGATGCCGCCGCAAGCTGCTCTTCGATTTCCTCAGGCTTCATCTGCTTGATTTTCGATGGCGAAATACTCACGCCGAAACTGCTCATCGCCCACTTCGCAAGCCCCTGCACTTCCCATGTGCTCGGATCCTCCATGTCCTCCAGGTACTCGCCCAGCGAAATATTTATATTGCTCGCCGTCGCTTCCTTGGCCCGCTTCTTGATCTCGTCTTCGATCTCCGGCGCCGTATATCCGCGCACATCCGAAGGCTTTAGCTCCACCCCGAACTGCGCCCTCGCCCACTCGATCATGCACGTTATTGAATAGTCCGGATCCAGCATCCGCATGCTGTTCTTGGCCACGACCGATTCGATCATCGCGTCGATGATCTCCTTCAGGCCCAGACCCTTGATTATCTCGCGCCGCCGCGAATAAAATATCTTGCGCTGATAATCCATCACCTCGTCGAAATCCAGCAAGCTCTTGCGTGATTCAAAATTCCGCTCTTCAACCTTTTTCTGCGCCTTCTCAATACCCTTGCTTATACGCTTATGATATATCGGCTCACCCTCTTCCCAACCTATCCACGAAAGCGCCTTAACAGTCCATTCCGGGCTGAATATCCGCATCAAGTCGTCGTCGAAGCACAAAAAGAATTGGCTCGACCCAGCATCCCCCTGCCTGCCCGCGCGACCGCGTAGCTGGTTATCAATTCGCCGCGCCTCGTGACGTTCGGTACCCACAATATGCAGCCCGCCTATCTGCGCCACCCCAGGCCCAAGCTTGATATCCGTCCCTCGCCCCGCCATATTCGTCGCTATCGTAACATTGCCGTGCATCTTCCCCGATCTGCTCTGGTACTGATGCCCCGCCTTTGCCACTATCACCGCCTCGCGCGCATGCTGCTTGGCGTTCAACACCTCATGCTCAATGCCGTATTTTTTCGTCAGCGCCGTCGATATCGCCTCGCTCTTTTCGATACTCGTCGTACCCACCAGCACCGGCCGCCCCTGCGAGCTTACCTCGTTAACCTCTTCAACTATAGCATTAAATTTCTCACGCATCGAACGGTATATAGCATCTTCATGATCCTCGCGCACGCAAGGCTGGTTCGTCGGTATCGTCACCACCTCAAGCTTGTAAATGGATTGGAACTCCGCCGCTTCCGTCAGCGCCGTACCCGTCATACCCGCTATTTTTTCATAAAGCTTAAAGAAGTTCTGCAGCGTGATCGTCGCAAGCGTCTGGCTCTCTTCCTTTACCTGCACCCCTTCCTTTGCTTCCACCGCCTGGTGAAGCCCGTCCGACCACTGCCTCCCGTGCATCAGTCGCCCCGTGAACTCGTCCACGATTATGACTTTGCCCTCCATCACAACATAGTCCTTCTCCCGCTCGAATACCACATGCGCCCGCAAGCTCTGCTCCAGCAAGTGCGGCCATTCCATATTCGAACCCGTAAAGAACGACCCAACACCAGCCGCCTCCTGCGCCGCCGTCACACCCTCGTGCGTAAGATGTACGCTCTTGCGGTCTATTTCAACTTCGTAATACTGTGTCAGCGATGGCAGCCTGTCCTCTGCGTTTGCAAGCTCCTGCCTGTGCTTTTCCAGCGCAGCCGTCGCCGCTTCCACGCGAGATGCGTTCTTTTCCTTCTTGCCTTCCGCCAGTTCTCCTTCGCCACCCGCTATCCCGCGCTGCGCCGCGTCGATCTGCTTCTTAACATTAGCATAAGGCACATGCAGGCTTAATATCTGCCTCGCAACCGCATCCGCCTTCTTGTACCGCGTCACATCATCGAACGCCGGCCCCGATATGATTAGCGGAGTCCTCGCCTCGTCGATAAGGATCGAGTCAACCTCGTCTATGATCGCGTATTCCAGCGGCCCCTGCGCCATCTGCTCCAGCGACATCTTCATATTGTCGCGAAGATAATCAAATCCGAATTCGTTGTTCGTCCCGTAAGTTATGTCGCACCGGTACTGCGCCTGCCTCTCCGATCCAACCGAATCCTGGTCGGACTGGATAGCTCCCACACTAAGACCCAGTGCCTTGTATATCGGCCCCATCCATTCCGAGTCGCGCTTTGCAAGATAGTCGTTTACCGTAACAACATGAACCTTCTTGCCAGCAAGGTGCATCATGTAAGCCGCAAGCGTCGCTACCAGCGTTTTGCCTTCGCCCGTCGCCATCTCGCTTATCTTGCCTTCATAAAGAACGTTGCCGCCGATAAGCTGCACATCGAAATGCCTCATACCCACCGTGCGCCTCGCCGCCTCACGAACAGCCGCGAACGCCTCCGGCACAATATCAGCCGGGTCCGCCCCTGCCTTTATCCGCCCCTTCAGTTCCGCCGTCTTGGCCCCTAGCTGCTCATCGCTCAACTTCCCAAGCTCCCCCTCAAACCCCCCCGCTTCCCTGGCAAGCCGACTGTAAGATTTCACAAGCCTTTCGTTACGAGAACCGAATATCTTAAGAAAAAGCACACTTAAACTCTTCATATCACCCGATCTATAAACTAATCCCTGAACTCTAAAAACTAATCACTAATTACTAATTACTATCTAAATACGTCGCCAGCATATAGTTAGCCGATAAGTATCCCAAAATCCCCCAAAAAGTCAAACAACTCCTCCTATATTCTGTATTCTGTCTTCTGTCTCCTGTATTCTGTATTCTTGCCCTTTTTTCCTTGCCTTTCCCCCCAAATCTAAGTATCCTATTTTCCTTATCGTCTTTCCTTGTAATAATTAAATGACTGGAGATTTTGATGTCGCGTTTCTTTTCAGGTGAAGCGAGCGACTATTTTTCGCTGGTGACCAGCCTTAATGGCCGATTCAGAAATTTTGCGCATTTATCACAAGCCGATGCCAATGAAGGCCGAGGCAACTTTGACCTATCCCGCAACTCCAGCGCAAAAACGTTGATCCTACTATCAATACTCACTATTTTCGTCGGCGCATGGGCAAAGTGGACCGATTTCGACGAAACGATCATGTTCCTCAAAAGCTACGACCTCGGCTGGATCTACATCATGACCGGCACGATCATGCTCGCCATCAACGTCGTCGCTTTCCTCTGGCGGCTTTCCCTCGTAGCTCGCTACAGACCTGCCCCAATCGCCACAGATGAACAGCTTCTAACCTGCACCGTGATTGTCCCAGCATATAATGAAGGCAAGCAGGTCCTCCGCACCCTCCGCTCAATAGCCCGCAGCGATTTCCCCGCCCAAAAACTTGAAATCATAGCCATCGACGATGGTAGCCAGGATGACACCTGGTACTGGATCCAAAAGGCTGGCCGTGAACTCGGCTCAAGGGTAAAAATCTTCAAAATGCCCAAAAACAGCGGAAAACGCGCCGCCCTCAACGAAGGCTTCAAGATCGGCACCGGCCAGGTCTTCGTAACCATCGACTCCGATTCACTCATCGAACCCCAGACCCTCCGCCGTCTCATGAGCCCATTCTATAATAATGACCGCTGCGGAGCAGTAGCCGGTTCCGTACGCGTCCTTAATAAGCACGAAGGCATCATACCTCGCATGCTCGACGTCACTTTCGCCTATTGTTTCGAGTTCATCCGCTCAAGCGAAAGCCAGTATAATACCGTTTTCTGCACACCCGGCGCCCTCGCAGCCTATAAACGCGATGCCCTCATGCCCGTACGCAACCGCTGGCTAAAGCAAACATTCTTCGGAAGAACCGCCAATATCGGCGAAGACCGCGCCCTTACCAATTGGATCATCCGCACAGGCTGGCACGTCAAGTTCCAGTGCGATGCCGTTGTCTATACCAATATCCCCGTCCGCTATGATGGCCTCGTCAAGATGCTCATCCGCTGGGCAAGGAGCAACGTCCGCGAGATGATTATGATGCTCCCGTTCGTATTTACAAAATTCCGCAAGGATTCAATGATCGGAGCAAGGGTTAATTTCGTCCTCAACTGGATCAACCTTATAATCCCGAACATACTCCTCATCGGCGTGGTTTTCTGCATCCTCTGGCGTCCCGACATATTCATTATGCAGGTCATGCTCGGCTCGATTATCTCCGCCTGCATACCAGCCGCTTTCTACGCACTCAGAAGACAAAGCTCAAACGCCCTCTGGGGTTTCGCCCACAATATCTTCTGGGTAGTTGCACTCGCCTGGATCAATGCCTACGCAATCCTTACAATGCACAAGGACCGCTGGCTAACCCGCGAGATCGTAACAGAAGAACAAGCCCAGCCCCAGGAACAGTCCCAGCTAACCCAATCCGCCGCCTGATCCACATAAACTAAAAGCCCCCGAAACTTATCGGGGGCTTTTTTCTTTTCTTCTCTACTCACTACTCTCTACTCACTATCTACTTCAAACCCCAGCCCGCCAAACGTCCTTGCCAACTCAGCATTGTCTTTGATAAAAAGCGTTGTATTCTGAAATTCCCTGCGGATGGGGTAATCCTTGCGGAGCTTATCAAAATATTTCCCCCGCTCGCCGGCAGGTTGTTTCAAAATCGCTCGGCACCGGGCATCATCAGCTTCAATATCATAAATCTGCCTTATCGTCTCATGCAGAATTTGCTGCTCAGTGCCTTGCGCATTGCAAAGGTCTATCGACGGCACAATAGCAGCCGGAAGAAATTCCCCTATCTTCCGAGTAATTTCAAGCCCAAAAAATCGGCAGGCCGCCTCGTAAATCATCATCATTCCCACAACTTTGCCGTCATAAGAATAGCCCGCAATATGCGGCGAAGCCAGATCAACCATTTCCAGAAGTTCGGCATCGATATTTGGTTCGTTTTCCCATACGTCAAGAACCGTCGCGAGGAGCTTACCTGATTTAATGGCCCCTTTAAGGGCAGCTGTATCATGCACCCCGCCGCGTGATGAATTAAAAAATACCGCACCGGGTTTTATCGCCCCAAAGAATCTTTCATCAGCAAGGTGATAACTTGCAAACTGGCCGGCCTTTGTCAACGGCGTATGAAACGTGAGGAAATCACACCCATAAAGCTTTTCCATCGGCAGATACTTGGCATCACCCGTAGACTGCGCAAGCGGCGGATCGTTAAGAAGCACCTCCATCCCAAGCGCCCGTGCTTTCTTAGCCACGCGCGACCCAACATTTCCAACACCCACCACACCTATGGATTTGCCCGCGAGCCTCATGCCGTGTTTTCTCGCGACCACCAGCAGCGCAGCCGTAATGTATTCGGCCACGGAATTGGCGTTTGAGCCGGGCGCGGAAGAAAACCCGATACCCTTTTCCACCAGATATTTTTCTTCAACATGATCAGTCCCGATCGTGGCGGTTGCTACGAACTTCAGCCTAGACCCTTCAAGCAGCTCTTTATTGACGTTTGTCACAGAGCGGACAAGCAGGATATCGGCATCTCTAACTGCCTCGGCACTGATCTGCCGCCCGCCGTAGAGCGTGACCTCGCCAATGGAACTGAAGCATTCCTTTACGAACGGAATATTTGTATCTGCGACTATCTTCATAATACTACGAACAGAATTTCAGCACTGCATTTGCGACGGTTTCGATCTGTTCCGATGTAAGTTCCGGGAAGATCGGCAATGACAATACCTCGCCCGCCGCCTTTTCTGTCATAGGCAGCGAACCAGCCTTATACCCCAGATCGGCAAAGCATTCCTGCACATGCAGCGGCACCGGGTAATACACGGCGCTCCCTATCTGCGCCTCAGCAAGGAACTTCTGCAATTCATCCCTGCGAGGCACTGAAATTGTGTACTGATTATAGATATGCTCATTCCCAGCCGTAGTAACCGGCGTTTTGATCGCCTTGCATGGAGCAAACATCTTATTATAGATAGCCGCATTCCTTCGTCGCCCCGCGTGCCATGAATCAAGATATTTCAGCTTAACATCCAATACTGCCGCCTGGAGCGCATCAAGGCGGAAGTTACCCCCCACCATCTTGTAATAATAACGTGGATTCTGCCCATGGTCGCGTAGAAGTTTAATTTTATCCGCCAGCGCCGCGTCATTTGTAGTAATAAGTCCGCCATCACCAAAGCAGCCCAGGTTCTTGCTTGGGAAGAATGAAAAACACCCAAACGTGCCGAAATTGCCGCATTTAATACCATCCTGTGAAGCGCCGATGCTCTGGCACGCGTCTTCAATTACAGCAAGGTTGTATTTTTTGGCGATGGCCATTATAGCCTTCATCGGTGCCACCTGCCCGAACAGATGCACCGGCAATATCGCTTTTGTGCGCGAAGTGATCGCCCCCTCGATCAGGGCCGTATCAAAATTATAGGTATCAGGATCAATATCCACAAAAACAGGCTTTGCCCCCGCCCGAACTATCGCCCCGGCCGTCGCGAAGAAAGTGAAAGAGCTTGTGATAACTTCATCCCCCGGCTTTATGTCAAGCGCCATCAGGCACGCCAGCAGCGCATCAGAGCCGCTGGAAACCCCTATCGCGAATTTGGACTGGCAATATGCTGCAACATTCTTTTCAAATGCGACAACGCCGGGACCAAGAATGAACATCTGGCTTTCACACACCTGCTTCAATACAGGTTCGATCTCCGAGCGGATAGCGGCATACTGGGCTTTGAGGTCCAAAAGAGGCACTGCCATGGCAATTCCCTTAAAATATGGTTTAAAACCTAAAAGAGTAAAAATTAAATCGCCAAAACACAAATCAAAAATAAAAAATGCGGATTTTAGCACCTTTACAGTCGTTACCTGGCCGCAAATGCCCAGAAAGCAAGCAAAAGGGCTGAAACTGCTATAGTTGTGATCACATTAAGCCTCGTGCGGGTTTCTGGCCTGGCGATAAAATTAATTATCACCACTGGCAAGGCCAGCAAACCTATCATTGGATAACCAATCCCAACAAGCGCCAATCCCAAAGCCGGGTAAAAATACAACGCTTTGAGCACAGAGCCGATCTCGAACTTAAGGCGCACAAAAGGCATGTAAGTTGCAATCGGGTTAATGGCGGAATCCGACCCGCAATTTGAACAGTAAAACTGGCCCTTTTTAACCGGATTCAGACATTCGGGACACAACGGCGTTGAGTCTGGCGCGACAGGCTCATCAGGTGAGCCGGGCAAAGCTTCGTCATTGTCGTGTTCGTTTGACATGATTGGATTATAACTCCGCATGCGCAAAAAGAAACCCCCCAAGCCGGGAGCCTGGGGGTTTATAGCTTGTGAATCTGCTTTAGGCTTTTACGACATTCTTTTTGTTTTTGACTTTGGCCATCGCATTGCGGGTATCGATAACCAGCTTGCTGTTGGCACCGATCATTTCGTAATCATATTCGCTGTGGTCGGTAGCGATAAGGACGACGTCATACGTCTTGAGCATCGCCGGCGTAATAGCCTTCGATTTCATCTGCAAATCGTGCTCACGCTGCTTGTGTGTCTGTGGAATAAACGGATCGTTGTATTCCACCTTTGCCCCATGGCAACGGAGTAGTTCCACAAGCTCCACCGAAGGTGACTCGCGAATATCATCTATATCCTTCTTATAAGCCAGCCCAAGCACCAGCACCTTCGATCCCTTCAGGCTCTTTTCGCGATCGTTGAGCGCCTCCATTATCTTGTTTATCACATAATGCGGCATATTGGTGTTTATCTCACCCGCAAGCTCTATAAACCGTGTCGGCATGCCGTACTGGCGGGCTTTCCACGTTAAATAGAACGGGTCGATCGGTATGCAGTGGCCGCCCAGGCCCGGCCCCGGATAAAACGCGTTAAACCCAAACGGCTTGGTAGAAGCCGCGTGTATAACTTCCCACACATCAATACCCATGCGGTCAAACACCATCTTTAGCTCATTGACCATCGCGATATTTATGCAGCGATAGACGTTTTCAAGTATCTTGGTCGCTTCCGCCGCTTCGCATGAAGAAACCGGAACTACCGTATCAATCGCAGCCGAATACAAACCATATGCCATATCGCGGCATTCCTTTGTCAGACCGCCGACGATCTTGGGAATGGTCTTGGTGGTATAATTTTTATTGCCTGGGTCTTCGCGTTCCGGCGAGAAAGCAATAAAGAAATCCTTACCCGCCTTAAGGCCGCCCTGCTCCAGTATCGGGATCATCACTTCCCGCGTCGTACCCGGATATGTCGTGCTTTCAAGCACGATGAGCTGATCTTTGCGAAGATATTTTGCTATTGTCCGGGCAGAGCTTTCGACAAACTGCATATCAGGCTCTCGGCTCTTGGTCAGCGGCGTCGGCACGCATATCAGCACCGCGTCTACCTGCTTAATGCGCGACATATCGCTTGTAGCTTCAAAAAGCCCCGAATCACGAAGCTTTTTGACCTGCTCATGCGGAACGTGCTTGATTATACTCTTGCCGGAATTGAGTATTTTGACTTTGTTTTCATCGATATCAAACCCAAGTACGCTAAGCCCCGCTGTCGCAAATTCCCTTGCCAGCGGCAGACCAACATAGCCCAGCCCCAAAATGCCGACTTTTACCTTCTTTTCATTAACTCTCTTTTGCCAATCTTTCATATGGTTCCTTATATAAGGGTTAATTGACTAGAGCATCATAAGTAAATCGACCTAATCGCACGGATAGTTTAGATAAACCAGAGAACCTTGTCAATAAATCATTGAATAGAGTAGCACAAGCGTCTCGCTTGTGTTCTTCAGCCCAAGATGGGCTCCTGTGGCACGGTCTAGCGCAGCTAGGCCGTGTTAAGCCCCGAATGGGGCGATATGGAGCTTGACTCCATAAGCACAACACCCGAATGTTACAGAATTTTTATGGAATTAGCGTCAAACTTAGGCTAAATTAAGCCTTATCTTATATATACCTTAAGGTTAATCAGTGTTAAAATGCGGCAACAGGGTTTTGCGAGTTCTTTTCACCTGCATAGGCAGGCGGGTTACCCTTCTGCAAGATTTCCGCTCCGCAGCTAAATATCTCAAACTAAAAGCCCAGTTCATGGGCACGGATGTCACATTTCTTTCCCCCGCCCTCCAGCTTTGCGACAAAGGCTTTGTGGTACCTCCCGTCAGTTCGCCGGGCTATATGCGGGCCATAGCCGATATCGTCAAACGTGAAAAGATAAACCTCCTCATCCCAACGATCGATTCCGACCTCGGCGTCATCTCTGCAAACCGCGAGAAACTTCTAAAACTTGGCTGCGTTTCGCTCATCTCCAGCCCCCAGGTCATAGATACCTGCCGGGACAAACGCAAGATGCACGATTTTCTTGTAGCCAACGGCTTTGATACCCCGCGAATATATTCCCTCAAAGAGGCAAGCACTTCCAAAAAGATAAAATTCCCCCTGTTTTTAAAGCCCTGGGATGGTTCAGCCGGCAAAGGCAACGCCGTAGTCAAAAATCGCGATGAACTCAAATTCTACAGCAAGAGCGTGCCAAACTGCATGGTGCAGGAATTTGTCGAAGGCACCGAATTCACCTGCGATGCGTATGTGGATTTTGATATGAAGGTCCGCTGCATCGTCCCTAGGATGCGTATCGCCGTCCGAGGCGGCGAAGTCAGCAAGGGACAGGTGATCAAAAACCGGCGCATTATGGACACCACCGCCGCCCTGGTACAAAAACTCGGTGCTGGCCCCGGCGTCGTTACCATACAATGCTTTTTAACCGGCGACAACCGCCTGCTCTACATGGAAATGAACCCGCGCTTCGGCGGCGGAGTCGTGCTCGGCATACAAGCCGGCGCGAATTTCCCAAAATGGATACTTTCCCAACTCGTCGGCAAAAATCCAACCATCAAATTCGACGGCTTTGAAGACAAACTCATCATGCTCAGATACGATGAGCAGGTCTTCATAAAAGGCGAATAGCGGGTTTTCTTAACCCGCAACCCGCAACCCGCAACCCGCAACTCGTAACTCGTAACATTCAACTTGGCAGTGTTATGATCAGATGCTCGCAATCCTGATCAAATCGTATCGCCCCCTTATAAGACGCCGGGATAAGGACCGTATCACCCTTTTCAAAATGCACCACATCAATATCTTTATCCGCCGGCACGATCTTGCCTGAACCGCTAAAAAACATCAGCACCTTAAGACCGCCGTCCAGCAAAGTTTCGCACCGGGCCGCCTGGTGGCCTTTATCAATACAGAAAAATTCACTTTCCACAAGTCTGCCGACATGGCGAACGGTCAGCTTATCTGCGGGCATATTGAAATTAGTGCTTTCAAGAGCCTCTTCAACATGCAGCTTCCTGGGCTTCCCAGAATCATCGACGCGATTAAAATCAAACACGCGGTAAGTCGTATCCGATGGCTGCTGTATCTCGGCTATCATAAGCCCCGCCCCGATTGCATGAACCGTTCCCGACGGCAAAAAATGACACTCACCCGCCTTAACAAAAACCTTAACCAGCAAATCGGCTACTGTTCCATTTTTTATAGCCGCAGCGAATTGCTCGCGCGTCGTACCCCGCTTGACATCCTTATATATATACGCACCCTTGGCCGCATCAATAATATACCAGCATTCCGTCTTTGGCTCGCCCGTCCCCATTCGGTCACAGGCCGCCTGGTCCGGGTGCACCTGCACAGAAAGAATATCCTGTGCATCAAGAAGCTTTATTAACAGCGGGAAAGGCCGCTCAAAATCCACCGAGCCTGTAAGTTCGACAGAGTATTTATCCAGCACCTGCGCAATATTAAGACCCGCAAGCCAGCCGTTTACTATAACGGATTTATCATCAGCCAGATCAGCCAACTCCCAGCTTTCACCAATCCTGGTATTCGCCGGCAACTCTTTATTAAAAAACCGCGCAAGTCCATCCCCGCCCCAGATCCGCTCTTTAAAGATCGCTTTGAATTTAAAAGGATACAGTTTCATAACCAAATCCCCGTAACCCGCAACCCGCAACTCGCAACAACTTTCTACTGAATATCCGACTTCCCAATACTAATCACTTCAAAATGAAACTCACCGCCCGGGGTCTTTGCCAACGCCTTCTCTCCTGGCGTGAGCATATGAATAGCGTCACCCACTGGCGAGTGGATTGAAATACTTCCCATATCAATATCAGCATCATTAGGCCCAAGCAATTGATAGGTCACCTTCTCTTGAGTCTTCAGATTCAGCAAAGTCACTACTGTCCCAAACACTGCCTTATCCGTTGGCACTTGCGTGCAATCGATCTTTTCTGACAGGTTTATTTGCCCCCTCAACTCACCCATTCGCCCTTCGATAAAGCCCAGCTGCTGCCGGCCGTAAATATACTCGCCGTTTTCCTTCAGATCGCCCTGTTCACGAGCGTCACTAACCCTTTTCCTCACTTCAGTCGCCTCTTTTTCGAGCTGCTTAAGTTCCTCATGGAGTTTATTGAACCCAGTTAATGAAATTGGCACAAGGTCATACATCCTGAAATATCTCCACACATCAAATAGGTAATTACCTGATATAAAATCTTTACTTCCCAGCTAATACGCCGCCGAGCATGTCTAGATTATCAAATTCCCCCAAAATAATCAAGTCCATAGCCGTCGGTAGTGGGTCAGTTTCGTAGGCTATCCAACTACTCTTGCCCATGTCATGCGGAATGTAACCCATAAATCCCCACCGACTCCGTCATTCCGACAGCCGAATCGAGCGATAGCGAAGTGAGGCGGAGGAATCCGCAGAAAGTGGCCGCACAGCGGCCTAATCCTTGTCCTGATTACCCCCTTGTGATATATATTTGACTACCGACTACCAGCCCACAGTGGCAACCGTGAGTTTAGAATTCGTAGAATTTGTAGGATGGGCAAGTACTCTTGCCCATGCGGGATTTTCGCTTTTTTAGCAAAAGCCCCGGAGAGGCATCCAGGAGTAGCCCAGGGTAGCACAAGCGTCTCGCTTGTGTTCTTCAGCCCCGGATGGGGCGAAAGGGCTTTCCTATATAACTATACCCCGGCATTGCTGGAAATGTCTTTATCTTACAGGAGTAGAACCATGAACGCCTCCAAAGTTACCAAATTGTATCAAGGACAAAGCATTAGAATTGTTGGAACTCCACCCCGAAGGCCTGCGATATTCCGAACTTCGCTAAGGTCTATCTCGTCGTACCAAAACAATCTCAGAATGAAGAAATTTCCCGCCTCGATTCGCTTTGCCAGATATTCGGCATAGGCCTTGTAACTTTCAACGCCGATTCGGTTACACCCCCTGATTTCCGTATCCTAGTCCGCCACGCCCGCCACGAACCCGACCTCTTCTACACAAACAAATACATGGCCCGCATCGAAAAAGAACTATTCTCATAAATTTCCCCCATCTCAAAAACCACACCATCGCCAAAGGAGCAGCCACTTTTCTCACCTTCCGCACTTACGCACTTTTCTCACTTTTGGCATTGTAGCCCACCCAATCCCCCCCAAACCCCCATTTTTTCATTTTTTTTACTAAAAACTAATCA
>MHYB01000087.1:12956-27901 GCA_001824635.1 Planctomycetes bacterium GWF2_50_10 | reverse complement strand
CTCTTCCACGCTCGGCGGCTCCACCATGATCGGCTGAAACCTCCGCTCAAGAGCCGCATCTTTCTCGATGTACTTGCGATATTCATCTATCGTAGTTGCCCCTATGCAGCGAAGTTCACCCCGCGCCAGCGAAGGCTTCAAAAGATTACCCGCGTCCACCGCCCCTTCCGCCTTACCCGCCCCAACGATATTATGCAGTTCATCTATAAAAAGAACTACCTGCCCTTCCGACGCTATCACCTCTTTAAGCACAGCTTTGAATCGCTCCTCGAATTCGCCGCGATATTTCGTACCCGCGATAAGCGCCCCCATATCCAGCGCCATCACTCTCTTATCTTTCAGCCCCACCGGCACATCACCCGCCACTATACGCTGCGCAAGCCCCTCAACAATTGCCGTCTTACCCACGCCAGGCTCGCCTATAAGCACCGGATTATTCTTCGTGCGCCGATTGAGCACCTGCATGCACCGCCGTATCTCTTCCTCTCGCCCGATCACCGGGTCAAGCTTGCCCTTCCTAGCCTGTTCCACAAGATCAATAGCATATCGCTCGAGCGCCTGCAGTATCGCTTCCGGGTTCTGATCGGTTACCTTCTCCGACCCGCGCACCTGCTTCAGCGCCGCCTCGATCCCCGCCGTTGTTACGCTGTTTAGCCGCAACACTTCTTTCGCATCGCTCTGCACAGCACTAAGCGAAATAAACAAATGCTCCACGGAAAGAAATTCATCCCCCAATTTGTCCGCGCGATTCTGCGCATCAAGTACCACCTGGTTAAACGCCGGGTCCGGCATGATCTGCCCGCCCACATTCCCCTTAGGCAAATGATTGACCTGAGCCTCGACCATATCCTTTATCCGGCTCACATTCGACCCCATCTTCTTAAGTATCAGCACCGCCATGCTCTCATCATCGGCAAGAATCGCCGAAAGCAGATGCAGCGGCGAAATAATCGTATTACTCCTGGCCATCGCCACCTGATTCGCAGTAGCCAGCGCCTCCTGCGCCTTGATCGTAAGCTTATCAAATTTCATCTCTATACCCCTTAACCTTCGTGCCTTTCGTGCTCTTCGTGTTGGAACCTGGTCTTATATAACTTTCCACACAGCACACCATTCTTTTCTACACATTTGCAACCCGCGTGCCAAACACAAAAACCCTGATTTACGCTATGCCAAACGGGGTAGAAATAAAATGAACATGCCAATCTGGCAGAACCACCAAAATCGTGTCGTTTTCAAAACCCGCAACTCGTAACCCGCAACCCGCAACAACATCACCCCCTGGAATGCGCCAAAATGGCCCCAACAAACTCCTCCCCATACTTATCGCATTTCTGCCTCCCCACCCCGCTTACAAGCAAAAACTCTTCGAGATTCGAAGGCCTCCTCCTCGCCATATCCCTCAGCGCCGCGTCACCAAAAACAATGTAAGCCGGCAAATGCTTCTCACCCGCTATCTTAGCCCGCAGTTTACGCAGCACCTCAAATAGTTCCTCATCCACCCCTTCCCACGATGCCGCCGCAACCTTTGATTTCTTTGCCGCCTTCATCGCCGGCTTTAGCAGCCTCACCGTCCCTTTACCCTTCAACACCGCCCACCCGCTTTGCGTCACGCCAAGCACATTATATTCGCCCGTCTTTTCAATATACCCCTGCCCCACCAGCTGCTCGATCCAGTCCAGCACCACAGATTTTTCATATTGCTTAAGCAGCCCGTAAGTACTCAATTTATTATGCCCGTTTTCCACGATCCTGCTCTCATTTGAACCAACCAGCACAGATCCCGTATACGCCGTTCCAAACCGCTGATCCAGCCGAATGATGCACGAAAGTATCTTCTGAGCCGTAATCAGCGCATCATCCACGCACTCAAGCTCGCCAAGACACACATCGCACGCCTGACAATTATCCCGCGTCGCCGATTGCCCGAAATATTGCAGTATCGCCCTGTGCCTGCAAACCGACCCCGTGCAGAACCTGTATAAGCTGTTAAGCTTGCCCACCGCCACCTGCTGTGCATTTTCCGGCATATCGCGCATCAGGCTCTTCCACACTCCGTAATCGGAACCTGAATAAAACATCGTGCAATGCGCCTCCAGCCCGTCTCGCCCCGCTCTGCCGCTTTCCTGCTGGTAATTCTCCAGCGATTTTGGCATCCCCGCGTGTATCACAAATCGCACATTGGATTTATCTATCCCCATCCCGAACGCGATCGTAGCAACGATAATATCAACCCGCTCATTTATAAAATCATCCTGGCCGTCTCTCCGTGCCTGGTCAGACATCCCCGCGTGATAAGGCCTGGCGCGATACCCTTTGGCTTGCAGCTGGCCGCACAATTCATCCACATCTTTTCGCCGTATGCAGTACACCACGCCCGACTGATTCTTGTGCCTTTCCAGCACCTCGCATACCTGCTTGATCATATTCTTTCGCGGCTCGATCTTATAAATCAGATTTGGCCTGTCGAACGATCCAACCAGTATCAGTGGATCGATCAGCTTAAGCTGCTGGGCTATGTCCTTGCGAACCTGCTCTGTCGCCGTCGCCGTATAAGCCCCCACCGTGACCCCGCCAAAAGCCTGCTTCAAAATTCCCAGCTGGCGATACTCCGGCCGAAAGTCATGCCCCCACATACTCACGCAATGCGCCTCGTCGATAGCGATGTACGATAATTTTGTCTTGCCCAGCAGATCGATAAAACCATCAGAAAGCAACCGTTCCGGCGAAAGGTAAAGTATTTTGATCGACTGCTCCTGCATCCTGCCCAAAACCATATCCTGCTCTGCCCCGCTAAGTGAGCTGTCCAGCCGCATCGCCGCCACCCCACAGTCAACAAGCGCATCGACCTGGTCCTTCATAAGTGATATCAAAGGCGAAACCACCACCGCCATACCATCCATAGACAGCACCGGCGCCTGGTAACAAAGCGATTTACCCCCTCCCGTAGGCAAAACAACTATGCTGTCCCGCCCGCTGGAGATAGAGTGCATCGCCTCCCGCTGAAGAGGCAGAAAATCCCCATACCCCCAATACCGCTCCAAAGATTGCTTAATTTTCTCCATATGACAGAAAATTAATACCCTATCCGACCGCGCATGTCAACTTTGCACCTGTAGCTGTTGGATGGGCAAGTACTCTTGCCCATGCTGCTCATTATCTTGCGGATTTACTTTCCAGCACCACTGGCACTGTCATTTGTGGCGAGCCGTTGAGAAGTATAGTTGCGATAACTGGAAAATGGTCGGACGGATACCGCCCATTTACATTGTAACGATCGATCTTCATATCAAGTGCAGTCGCATTATCGCTCAGCGGTATATGATCGATTTTGGGGCCGAATTTTTTGCCTGTAAAACCGTGGCATGTAGCTTCGCCGTCCTGATCATGTGAGCTTGAAAGCCATGCGTCCGCCATTCTCGGATACGAGTTTTGGTTTCCGACATTTTCCAGGTAGACCATCGCTGGATTATCAATTTCCATGTTGAAATCACCCATCACAATGAAAGGGTCGGCCCATTTACGCAAACCTATACGCCTTGCCAGTAATTCCACACTTTTTTGACGAGAGTTTTGCGACAGCACATCAAGATGAACATTATAAACATAAAAACCCACACCTGACGCGTTATCCACAAAATGCGCCCAGCTGCATATACGCGGCCAGAGATTCCCCCAACCCTTCGAGCCTGGCTTTTCGGGAATATCAGAGAACCAGAACGTGCCATAGTCGTCTAAGGTGAGGCGATCTTTTAGATAGAATATAGCACAGCTTTCACCTTTCTTCTTTCCATCACTACGGCCTGCCATGTAGTTACTGTATTGCGGCACACTACGCTGAATATCTTCAACCTGATTTTCCAATGCCTCCTGGATACCTATTACATCAGCCATGTTTTTCGTAAATACATCACACACCATCGGTCCGCGGCCTTTCCAGCCGTTGGAACCATTCAAGAAAGTGTCTACCCGGACATTGAATGTCATTACTTTAATGGTGGCTGTTTTTTGTAATGATCTTAAGGTATCGGCCCCAGCTTCTTGTGCTCCGATGCCCATGATGATTAAAAGCCAAAACGATAGACAAGGTATGATTATTTTATTCATGCAAACTCCACAACAACCCAAGCAGCCTCGGTATTTTAGAAGTGAACTCCTGAAAATTACTTCTAAATTAGTAATAGAACCTGTGTACTTAAGCAGCGGAGTATAACCTTTTCCAAAAGAGTAAACAAATAAATCTACTCCGATGCTGGATGTAAAAGATATAGCTCAAATTGAATTAATTCTGGCATTTGAAATTATTGTAAACCCCGAATCCATTTGGTATCATCATTTCAGAATTGGGGGTAGGGGTGAATCAAAATATAACTCACAAATTCGTCAATAAATGCATTAAGGCCATACTAATCCTGACGGTGATTTCAGCGTTTGCAGGATGCAGCGGCAAAAAGGCACACATGCGTTTTGGTGGCTTTTTCGGCTCACCGACGGGGGTTAAATTTCGTGATCCTCATAACTTGGGCGAACATCACTTTCGTTTAAGCATGAAAGAAAAAAATGGCATGGTCTATACATGCAAAGGCGGCTTTATAGATATCGGTCATGTACGGGAAGCGGCGGACCGCACGGCATATTTTAAAGATGTTACATTCCGAAACCTGATGGCCCACAATACGGAGTTTTCCTTTAGCGTAATTGAACCATCCAGGTACTGGGTGAAAGTCAGTTACCCGGCAAATTGGGGGGATATCAGCTTTCAGCAGAGAAAAAAAATCGCCGACGATACCGCTATTGATCTTGGCCAGTACTTCGCGCATACGAGTATGATTTGGCATGAGATTTTGACCTGGTATGGTTTTGCCACTCTAAAGTTATTCCCAGATACGATTTCTTCTTTTTCCTGGGAAGATGGCTACTCCGATCTGCTTGGAACCATCCTTGCCGTGGATGCATTACGGGACAACGAACGGACCTATGATAACGCAATGACAGATTTGATTTCTCGAGAGCTTGAGGCTCTTGATGCTCAGCCCGCAAATGTCGGACGCCAAGCCGCCAAAATGATCAAAGGTAAATGGTATACGGGCGGGCTTTATTTTATGGTCAACATGAAAAAACACAACTTTGATGTCGGCCTGGATGATGGCAGCATTTCGCCCATGATTGTGCCTGGCATTTGTCCCGATGCTGTCCCTAAGCTTTACCCTGTGCCTGATTCAAAACTGGTTGAGCAATACGGGTTCCGCGTAAAACTTGAAATCGAACCGCGGGTATTTGAGAAAAAACAAATTTGTAACTCAATTGATCTTGATAGTAACTGCAGGATAGTGCCCAACGTTCACTTTCCGCTTATAATTAGCAATCTTAAAAAAACAGAAAATAGTGAGTAGAGGATAACGTATGTACTGCAAAAATGGAAAAATTCAAATATTATCACTTGCTTTGATTTCTGTGTATTTTGGAATTGCAGTATGCTTGTTGACGATGGCTGGCTGCAGTTTCACCGGCGGACCAAGGGCAAGGATGGGGTATCTCCCGACCGCCACCTCCGGCATACGTTTTCCACATCCTGATAAGCTCGGAACCCATGGCTACGGCTTCAACCTTTCAGAAGTGGGCGGAATCGTATATACCTGCAAAGGCGGCCATATCGATCTTGACCATGTTCGTGGCAATGCCGATGATACGCGTTATCTCGTCAAGCTGATACGCGGTACATTATCGAAAAAGTCAAAAGGCTTTTCCTTTAAACTCACGGGCGAGCGATCCAGGCACTTAGTTAGCTTCGATTATCCGGCCAATTGGGATAATCTGCCGGATAAAACCGCTGTGATTGATGATATCGCTTTCAGCACCGCTCCTTATCTTGCTTTTAACGCCACCACATGGCACGAAATCCAAACATGGTTCGGCGTACATTTTGCGCTTATAGAGCCTGAGTTCAATTCAGCTTTTTCATGGGAGGACATCTACTCCAATCTCCTCGGCACAATAATCGGCGCCGAAGCCGTTCAAGATACCAAGCGCAAATACAATGAAGCGGTCACCTTTGCGATTTACAGACATTTACAAAAGTTAGATGTACAGCCCAAAGCTGCTGCGATTGCTGCATCCGACAAAATGCGGGGGCAGTGGTACACCGGCAATTTCGTACCTGATATGAGAATGAGAAACTTCGACATCGGCCTTGACGGCTATGTCACACCTACCCTGGTTCCTGGTATTGGAGAATGCAATGATGTACCCTTGGAACTGCCCGTCCCAACAACGGATACGTTAAAGCGTTATGGAATTTCAATGACGCATCAGATAAAACCCAACGTGCTTGTGCAGGGCAAAATGTTCAGAGTTGCTGGTTCCAAAAAAATCTACCCCGAAATACATTTCCCAATCATGATCGACTACATGAAACAGCAAGCAATAAAAAAACGATACAAGTACACTGATTAAAAAGAATTCCCCAATCCACAACAAAGCCACCCCCAACCACCCATTTTTGTTGCTGTTTTTTACTAAAAACTAATGACTAAAAACTACTCCTAGCCCCCCAAACACCCCCCAAAAATTTCGCTTGACACACTTTTTTACATGACCCAAAACTCCCGCCATCCCCCCAAAAACCGCATTACCAGCCCAAAAACCACACATTTAACTCAAAACTCAAACTTCAAAACTCAAAACTCCCAAATCCCCTACCCCTTTTTACCCAACTTGCGCCATCACATCGATTCCACCTTCTCCACAACTATATCCCGCGGCAATTGCCCCCCCGCATCCTCATCCACAAGCCACGTTATCTTATCCATTACAGGCCAAAGTGCATGGATCGGCCACGTTATCACATCCGGCTCAGAATCAAACACCTGCTGCAGTATCGGCGCCTTCTCTGCCCCGGTTACTATTATCAAAATATCCTTCGCTTCCTTCATCACATGGCTCGTCAGCGTCACCCTGCTGTGCCGCTCATCCGTAAAATAAGCCGGCGCAACTAGCCGCTGCGTCTCAAAGATCGCCGCCGACCCCGCGAAAAGCGACCCCGTATGCCCATCCGGCCCCATCCCAAGCACGATCAAGTCAAACGACGGCACCTCCCCAACCCCCAATCCGAACACCTCCCGCAGCTCCTTTTCGTAGTCCGCCGCCGAAATTCCCGCCTCCGGCAGTTCCGTCTTGATCCTGTGAACATTAGCCGGCGGAATATCTACCTTGTCCAAAAACAGTTCCTTAGCCCCCTTGTAATTGTTCTCTTCGCGATCAACCGGCACAAACCTCTCATCCACCCAGAAAACATGTGTCCGGCCCCAGTCCAGTTCCGCCGCCTTAGGCGAACTGCCCAGTATCTCAAAAAACCTCAGCGGCGTCTTGCCCCCGCTTATTGCGAATATAAAGCTACCCTTCCTCTTGATCGATTCCTGGGCTTTGGCCGCAAAAATATCCATCGCCTTCTCAGCTACAGCTTCTGCGTCCGCGGATTTAATTATCTTTGGTCTTGTTTTCATATCAAAACCTCCCCGAATACCCGTAATTATGCTTAATAACCCCCACCATTGCCAGTGTTTTTACAACAAAACCCGCAAACATCACCGCGTATAATCCAACCGGCGTAATTAGATTTGAATTTTGCCGCCCGATTCATTAGAATCCTAACTCTTTATGGCTAAATTAAATCAAACAAAACAGATAGCGTTCTTATCCGGAAACGAAGCGATCGCGCAGGGAGCTTGGGAAGCAGGCCTAAAAGTCGCCGCCGCCTACCCCGGCACACCTTCAACAGAGATACTCGAAACCCTCGCCGCCCATTATAAGGATATAGACGCCCAGTGGTCGGTAAACGAAAAGGTTGCCTACGAAGTCGCCCTCGGCGCAGCCATCGGCGGGGTACGCTCCCTCTTTGCCTGCAAGCACGTCGGCCTCAATGTCGCCATGGACCCGTTAATGACCTCCTCCTACACGGGCATCAAAGGCGGTTTCGTGGTAGTCGTAGCCGACGACCCCGGCCTCCACTCCTCCCAGAATGAACAGGACAGCCGCTGGGTCGCAATTTTTTCCAAATTGCCCATGCTCGAACCATCCAGCCCCTCGGAAGCTTACGAATATACCAAGCTTGCATACGAGATTTCCGAGACGTTCGACACCCCCGTAATGCTGCGATCGACAAGCCGTGTTTCGCACACTAAGGAAGACCTCGAAACAGGATCACGAATTGAACCAGCACCAGTCGGTGAACTTACGCCTGACATTGCCAAATATGTCATGGTCCCCAAGAATGCTTATGCAAAGCACATCCTCATAGAAGAACGCCTGCGAAAGCTGGCTGCAATGGCCGAAAAAAGCAAGCTCAACCGCATTGAAATGGGCGATAAAAAACTCGGTTTCATAACCAGCGGCGTTAGCTATAATTACCTAAAAGAATCCTTCCCCAACGCCTCGTTTTTGAAGCTTGGGATGATATACCCCTTCTGCGATAAGAAAATCGCCCAGTTCGCCAAGTCAGTCAAGCAGCTAGTCGTCGTGGAAGAACTCGATCCGTTTATCGCCACGCACATCAAATCGCTCGGAATAAAGATAACCACAAAACACCCCAGTTTCGACATCGGCGAATTGCGTCCCGAATACATGGCCGACCTCGTCGCCGGCAAAAAGAAAAAGGAAGTCCCAGCGACAACCCGCAAGCCGGTACTATGCAGAGGCTGCCCACACCGTTTTGTATTCAATACCCTTCGCAAGCTCAAATTCTTCGTCACCGGCGATATCGGCTGCTACACCCTTGCCGCCACCCCGCCCATGGCCACGCTCCACACCTGCGTCTGCATGGGAGCCGGCATTACGCTTCATGAGGGTATCCGCCGCGCCCAGCCGGGCAAAAAGATCGCCGGCGTCATAGGTGACAGCACTTTCGTAGCCGCTGGCATTACCGGCCTCATAAATGCCGTATATAACAAGGTTAAAGGCATCATCGTCATACTCGATAATTCCACAACCGCAATGACCGGCGGCCAGCATCACCCCGCAACAGGCAAAACCATCAAGGAAGACCCCACAAAGAAGCTGATCCTTGAAGACCTCGTCAAAGCCTGCGGCGTGGATAACGTCGATGTCGTCGTACCTTATAAACTCGACGAACTTGAAAACCTGCTCAAAAAGCGTATGGATGAAGACGCTCTGTCGGTCATCATCACTCGCTCACCCTGCCGTCTCATCGAAAAGAAATATGAGCCGGCCCCGATCTACGAACGTGAAAAATGCAAGGCCTGCGGCGTCTGCCTCCGTATCGACTGCCCTGCCATCCACAAACAGCCCGACGGCACCATTGAGATCGATGAATTCTGCGCAGGCTGTAAATTATGCGTCGCCGTTTGCCCGTTTGGAGCTTTAAAGCCACATGACAAAGCAATTGAAACAAAATAAAACTCAAAAGCAATCTAACTGGAACATCCTTTTCGCCGGCACAGGCGGCCAGGGTGTGCTCACCGCTTCGGAAGTCGCCGGCTACGCTGCCGTATTCGATGGCTACCATGTAAAAAAATCCGAAGTACACGGCATGGCCCAGCGCGGCGGCTCGGTCGAATCACACCTCCGCTTCGGCGATGGGGTCTTTTCCCCGCTAATCACAAAAGGCGCAGTCGATTTCCTCGTTTCCTTCCACAAAGATGAACGCGACCGCATGAAGGATTTCCTCAAAAAAGGCGGCACAGACCTCATTGACGCCCTTGAAAAGGCAAAATCCAGCGTCTCAGACCCCAAATTCGTAAACACCTACCTCCTAGGCGTCCTCTCCTCGTACCTGCCCATTACCGAGCAAAGCTGGATGAAAGCCCTCGAAAAAGCATTCGGCCAAAAACGCCTCGAAGAAAACAAAGCCGTCTTCTCCCAGGGCCGCGCACGCAAACAGCAATAAGTTTTTAGACAGGCCTGCTCAGTGTTCACTTGCGTTAATCAATGAAATGCCCCCTGATTACCCCCTGCCCCCCAACTATAAATAACTTTTTATCCACAATCCGCACCATAAACAAAAAAAGCGGCCATTTGGCCGCTCTAAATATCTGCGATTTCACCTTCTATTCCCCTTGGCTCCTGGGATGCGCCGCGTCGTAAACTTCCTTAAGTTTACTCGTAGTCAGATGCGTATATATCTGCGTCGTGGAAAGCGACTGGTGTCCCAGCAGTTCCTGCACGCTTCGTAAGTCCGCTCCGTTATTGAGCATATGAGTCGCGAAGCTGTGCCTCAGCGTATGCGGACTAATCGCCGGATCGAGACCAGCCATGATCAGGTACTTGTCCATTTTTCGCCTCACACTCCTGGTACTGAGCCTCTGGCCATGCTTATTTACAAACAAAACCCTGCTGTCAAAGTTCGAATTACTCGCCGCCCGCTTGTTGCGATACTCAATATAACACTGTATCGACTGCAGCGCGTTCGACCCTATCGGAGCAATTCTCTCTTTTTTCCCCTTACCCCGCACATGCACCACTTCGCCCAAAAAGTCAATATCATCAAGGTTAAGCCCGACAAGTTCGCTCACCCTAAGTCCGGTGCTATAAAGGGTTTCCAAAATTGCCCTGTCGCGTGCCGCCAGCCAGCTCCCTGTCCCTGGCGTCGAAAGCAGCTTCTGAACTTGCTCAAAATCCAGGAACTTAGGCAGCCTCTTTTCCTGCTTGGGAGTCCGTACCGCCATGCAAGGATTTGATTTTACATAATTGCGTTTTACCAAAAACTTGTAAAAGCTACGCAGCGTGGCTATTTTCCTGGCCATTGTAGATTTGCTGTAGGCTTTTTCGTTCATCCAGCCCAGATACCGCCTTACCGCCTCGGTATCCAGCGTCAGCAGCATCTGTGAAACATCCACCTGCACCGCCGTTGCCACCCCGCCACTCGCACCATAACCACTAGACCCGGAGCTTTCACCCTCGGATTTACCGGTCATAAGTTCACAAAACTGTGCCAGGTCCGCACCATAGCATTTTGCGGTATGCTCGGAGAAATGCTTCTCGAACTGCAAATACCCGATGAACTCGTTGATAAGCCCGCAAGTTTCCATATTCATCCCTGCCTAGCTTTACTAAACATCCCTGTTTATTGGCTATTCCTGCAACTCAAGGCTACGCGTGCCCTGCGGTGCGTCCTTATGTAGTATTTTGTCCGCCTCTGTCATCAACGATTGAGTCAGCTTAAAGCTCAAAACAGCCGCGTCAAACCAGTCAAAAGCCGTCTTTTGATCGCGCGCCTGCTCGATAAGGGCGTCGAGGAGTTGATCCTCACATCCCGCCTTGTAGCGAAAAATATACTTTTCCGCACCTTTATTAAGCACCAATTGCCGATACATCAGTTTTCCGGATTAAACAATAAATTAATCTTGCCTAGTTTTTTATCGGCCAATACCGGCAATTTCTTTACACTAAAACCCATAAAGGACATGCGCATGCTATTTTGGAATGTAATATGTCTTTGCACCCTTAGTTTGGGCTTGCACCATATCAGCCTGTAATAGCTGTGAAACGTAACCAATGGCAGTTTCGGAGCTTATATTTAGCCCCGCCGCGATATCTTCCACCGAACATGGTCGCCTTTGCAGCATTTCCATTACCGCTTCAGGGGAGGATACAGCCTTTTGGGTCGCAGGCTTGGCAAAATCGGCAATTATTTCGCAATTATGGCCTATCACCCCGGCTACTTCCTGCAATTTCTCAAAACTCGCCGCCGCGATACCCTTTTCCGTCGTCGGCCGCACAGCCGTATTGAGCTGCACTTTGTCCGGTTTTATCATGTCTATCAGCTGGCCAAACCGCTTCAACTGCTCAAAATTCGTGTTTATGCCTTCAATAATGAATATTTCCAGCCATATCTGCCCAGTATATTCCTTTCGGAACTGAATCAAGCCTTCAATGATCGTATCAAAATGCAACGCTTCATGCGGCCGATTGATCTTCGTGAAAGTCCGGCCGTCCCCCGCGTCAAGCGAAGGCAAAACCACATCCGCACCCAGGCAGTTTTGCCGCACCTGACTATCCCAAAGCAAAGTCCCATTAGTCATTATCGCTACAGGAGTTGCCGTGAATTCCTTTATCTTGCCCACCAGCTGCCCAAGTTCGCTGTGCAGTGTCGGCTCCCCTGAACCGGAGATCGTTATATGATCGGGCTTTGGCCCGCTCTCAAGCCGCGCCCGCACCTGCCTTGCAACCTCGTCGATATCCACATATTTTTTTCGCTCAGCCGTCAGATCCGAGCTTCTGCCAAGCTGGCAATAAACGCAATCAAGCGTGCAGCTCTTCATCGGAACAATATCCACTCCAAGGCTTAATCCAAGCCTTCTCGACGGAACCGGGCCAAAAACATAATTACCAGCCATAATCAGTACGCCTTTGGAATGTAAATAAGAAGTGTGGTGTTAATACCCAAATGGTTGAAAGTTCTTGTATTTTTCAAGATGCATCCAGTACGCACCAAGTCCGATCATAAGCCATATCACCGCTGCCGCCAGCAGAAACAAGCCCGTCGGCCATCGGAAAAACTTGAACGGCTTAAACCACACCGCCGGCCCCAGTGACATACCCGCCAGACCCGTACAAATAAATCCCGCCCCCGCCAGTATCGGCCCGCTTGCCAGCCCGTAATATATGAATGCCGCGCCGACCACAACAGAACTAAGCCCCGCAAACCAGGCATACAGCGCCAATGGCCCAAGCGACCAACCTTTGGCCAAGGCTAAACTGCCGCCCAGCAGCAGCACTCCTAGTAGTACAGATAATTCTCCATAAGCGATGTTAAAGGGGCCAGGAAGCGGGTAACGGAAAATAATATAAAACCCGCACACTGTCGCGATAATGCCCGCACTTAATAATGGCACCGCCCAGCTCGGGTTGTTTTTGCCGAAACCCGCAAAACAGTAAAAAGCCCCCACAACGAACGCCCCTGCCATGTTTACAAGCATCAGCGTCAGAAAATCAATATAGAACACCTGCTGCATTCTTCCTCCTAATTAAGCAGGCGACAGTGTGTTCGCATTTTCACCAACGCGACCCCAGCACCAGTCCCGCAATCAGCATTACAACAAAGACAACAAGAAAAATAAAGAACAGAACCTTAGCTATGCCCGCCGCTGCCGACGCTATGCCTCCGAACCCAAACAAAGCTGCTATCAATGCCACGATTAGAAATAGCAATGCCCATCTTAACATAATTTAACCCTCCCATAGATGCAAATCGTAGTTGCTTGACCCCATAAAGAGCACAACGCTCCTTGCAATTAATGTACGTTCAAACAATGCCCCATTGCAACCACAATTTTGAACAAATTACAGCAACAGCCCGGACATGTTCCGGACTGTATAAACTATTATGCTAAATTTTGACTTTGACCACGATCTTGCGAATATTATTGATCGAGGTCAGATGGCAGTTTGGCCTGTGCGCATCTTGCGGATAGAATACCGCAAAGCAGCCAGCCGACATTACACAGCCCGCGAAATGAGCCGGCGCCTTGTATAAAGCGCAGTCTTTTTCCTCATCATAAGGCTTATCCACAACCAGCATGTCAGAAAGCATAACTACATCGCATCTCTCGGCCCCTGATACGATGTATTGAATGTCTATATACTTTTTGTGGGCTTCAAACAAAGCGGTATTCGGATCGCGAGTCTCATAAGACATCACTAAAGCGTAAACATCGTTGCCCGCTATTTCGACCCTGCCGTCAGGCGTAGCTGGATCAAAATTTTTGATAAATTCCAATCCCTTTTTGAGCCTGCCGGAGCATGTTTCATAAAGGCCGCTGTTTTCGATCCTGTCATAAATCATTACAAATCCCTTTGTCTAAACGATAAATTAATTTGGCTTTTCAGTTGGGTTGGCTGCAATGTATGCCTTTATAAATTCCGCTACAGAGTCATCAAGTACAGTACGAATTGTGTTTGTCTCACTTATGGCGACCATGCCCGTTACCCCTCGGCCGCTCCATGTCGTCGAAGTCACAATAATATTCGGGTCCCGCTCTAAATATGCGCCCTGGCGAACTTCGACTTGAACATGATAAGCAAATACCAGCCCTGCTTTGGCAGTACCGACATTTATATAAATGTACGGCATGCCGGCTGTCTTGAGCATCTCATCTTCATCAACAATCTTTATACCCGCAGCAGCCAAAGTCGCCTGAATGTCTTTTTCCACAGACACGCTTTCCAGCAAAGCTGTATTAAGCTGCGGGTCTATCTTTTCAACTACAAGATGAAGACCTTTAAGCCCGCTAAGAGATGTTTTCTCGGCTTTATTTTGAGCCTGCGCGCGGTTAATAAAACCGCATACCGCTAATGATGCCAGCACAAACACCAGGACATACAAACGAGTCTTTCGCATAGTATGGAGCACCTTGACCTTTCAAAAACCCCAGGCATGCCAATCCTTTTACGCATGAACAGGGAAATTTTTGCCCGCAGACACTGATCCGGGCATGACAAGAAGGCTACCTGCCTTAAGTAAGCCGATATTATAAGACTAGTTGAATGTAAGGTCAATCTCTAACTTGCGATGCTAAAGCTGTTCAAACTTTATCACGGCCCGGTATATCCCGTTTACTCGCTTGCCGTCGACAGTTTTGGGGGGGTATTTTTCATTTCGAGCCTGAAGATGTATTTTATCGCCTTCTTCAAAGAAAACCCGCTTGAACGTCGTTTCATGCGGCATGGAAAAACGTATAAAGCAGTCATCCCCGTTGTGCACCTCTGCCGCAGGGGAAAACACCACAATATCACCCTCGCAAAACTTAGGCTCCATCGAGTCGCCCACCACACGAACCGCAAAGGCATTGCCATCATGCAGATCCGGACACCGTACATAATCATCGGCTATGCCCACCGGATAGTCCAAGTCGTCAAAATCCGTTGGGTAACCTGCGGCAACCTTATTGATTATCGGGACCATCACCCCCGCTTTCATCGCCGCCATACCG
>MHYB01000087.1:1583-12875 GCA_001824635.1 Planctomycetes bacterium GWF2_50_10 | reverse complement strand
CAGCCTCTTCGATTTGTTTTCGCAGCTGCGGCGGAAGCTTGCCTACATGGGCCATTTCCACAAGGGAGCCGCTTTCCATTTCAAGGATCTTCTCCAGCTTGACAAGGCACTGGTCAGATGGGGGATTTTTAACTTTACCCGTCTCAATGGTTGATAAATATGGCTTGGAATAGCCTATGTGAGAACTAACATAATCAAGGGTAAGATTAAGCTCTTCTCTGCGTTTTCGAATTATTTGACCTAGGGACATGCCAGGATTATAACCAGATATGCAATTGTAGCAAGCTTCTCGTGTTAGCCGCTTATAAGTATCTTGATGCCTATCAGTATCAAAACCACGCCGGCGATAGTCTCGATGCGGTTTTCAAAAAAGTGCCCCATTTTAACTCCGATGTACACGCCCAGAAGCGATAAACCGAAGGTTATTACCCCAATTATAGCAGCTGATGCCATTATCGGCATCGCCAGAAGCGAAAGCGTGATACCAATTGCAAGAGCATCGATGCTTGTAGCAACTGCAAGCGTAAAGACAACCGCAAGCCTGGTTGGATCAAAACCGCCTTCCTTTTTGCCGCCAAGCTGGAAAGACTCAATCAGCATCTTGCCGCCGATTATTATCAAAAGCCCAAATGCTATCCAATGGTCAAAACCAGAGATATAATCCTTGAGCTGGGTACCGGCAAAATACCCCACCAGCGGCATAATCGCCTGAAAACCTCCAAAAAAACCTGCCAGCCTGAAGGCATGGCGAACTTTAAAACCCCTCAGTATCGCACCGCTGGTAACAGATACCGCAAAAGCATCCGCCGAAAGTGCCAGTGCTATTAATATGACCGTGATCAGTACCATCTCTGCTCCAAAAAGTCACGCCAGCTTAGCTTACCAGGGTGCCAAACTCAAACTTTTTTAGCCCAAAATGATTTGCCCACGTGTATTTGGAAGGTATAATCGCAAAAACGCTTGCATATTCGAACGTTTTCGGCTATCAAGCTGTATCTTTACGGCAAAGCACCCGTAGCTCAATTGGATAGAGCATTGGTCTACGGAACCAAAGGTTACAAGTTCGAGTCTTGTCGGGTGCATTTTTGCAAGTACTTGTCAATTAAACGGTTGCGTTTTGGCCAAACAACCTCGCCTACCCGGAAATGCCCGTTTGGGGGCCGAGTGGGTCATTTTTGGGTCAGTCAGGTCATTTCCGCGGATTTGTCCCAACACTGATTCCTGTATCTTCTGGGCTTTAATAATATCCTCAGGCTGAGCAGAAATGTAGAACTGCTGTGTTGTTTTGATATCGCTGAGACCAGCAAGTTCTTTTACCACATGAATTGGTAAAGATTTGGCCCAGTTGGTTATACACGAACGTCTCATATCGTGAATCGTGTATCATCTTGCTTAGATAATAAATTAAACTCTTCAGAACATAGTAGCAATGCACGTGGCAAGTGAAAGCACCCTTTCCATTTACCACCTTTAAGAGATAAGAGCACTTCACCTTGTCGATTCAAATATCCAAACCATTCTCCATTCTGAGGATCAGGAAAATGTGACCACGTGTATTCATGTGTTCTCTCGAACCAACTTAGACATTCATCACGTTTTGTAAATGAATATCCTTTTAAGAGTGCAACCAGTGTTTCTAAATGTACCCACCACAATTTTTGATCCCATTCGAGCTGCTGTGGCGGATTACCTTTGGCATCCCCAAAATAGAAAATACCACCATATTTATTGTCCCAACCAAACTCAAGAATATGAAGCATAATATCGACACATTCATTTATCAGCCGGTAATCCTCACGCCGTTTCCCTATATCCATAAGGAACCACATTGCTTCAATACCATGACCTGGATTGATAAGTCTTCCTTCAAAAGTATTGAGATGGGAGCCATCGGGTGCAACATTTTCATATAACAATTTACTATTCTTATCTAAGAACAAACCCAATATATCGGCCACACAAGTCTCAACGGTTTCATTTATTTCTTGATCTGAAAGAATAGATTTCAATTCCAAAGTCAAATTTGCAAGTATCATTGGCAGTGAAAGAGAAATCATTGGTCTGGTGCCATGAACTGCCTTGGAGAAAACTCCTTTTGGATTTGCTTTACGGCTAAGAATGTTTCTATATGTATTTAAAGCAATATCGCACGCGTATTCCTCATTAGTTGCTATGAAATATTGTCCAAATGCCATTGCTGCAAAGCAATCACTGAATATGTTATAGGGTGCAACAAGCGGTTGGCCTTGACGATTCAACGAAAAATACCAATTGCCCCCGGCATCCATACCATACTTCTTAAGAAAATCGGCTCCGTGCTTGGCAATATTTAACCATTCGTCTCGTTTTTCGAACTTGTTGTATAACATAGAAAAGGTCCAGACCTGACGACATTGGAGCCAGATGAACTTATCAGTATCATAAATTTTACCTTGGCGGTCAAGGCATGTGAAATAACCGCCGTAATCCATGTCTATGGAAAATCTTTGCCAAAATGGTAAAACATCATTCAACAAGGTCTTTTGATATAAATTGGCATATTCGCAAAATTTTTGCTTTGACCATATTGCTTGCATCAGCACTTATCCCCCTTATTTTCAATCCATTCCACATACCTTTTAAAAAGCCCACGAGCTGATGGATACATGGAATTCGGACTTAGGAAATGAGAGAATTCAAATGTTATTAATTTATCCACTCCTGCCTGACTCGCGGCATTAATTTTGTGGAGAAGTTTAGGCCACCCTATGGGGAGAAAGTTGATAGGCATATCTCTGTCGAAAGTTTCCACATTACTCCAACATGTAAGGCCATATTTTTTTGCAAGTTCGTTATTTACATGTAAAAAATCATTTAATTCTTCATAATCAACTTGGCCATCCTGAAAAGCAACAATGTCTACACCTCCTTCAAATTTTGAGAAAGCCTTATCCCACTGAGCTTTATGATTGGCAATACTAATTGCGTCATTTCCAAATTGCTTTCTTCCGTGAATATATGGGGAAATAAGAATAGGAATATTTTTCATAGCCTTGAGATGTCGAGCTAATTGTTTATAGACTCTCATTACGTTTTCATTGCAACTGTCAATCTCATGACATATATACCAACCACCAAGAGATTTGAAATGGCCATATTTACTAAATAATTCTTCCGTAAACTTATAATTTATTTCTATTTCTTTTTGAAACTGTTCCGCATGCCAATTTTCACCGCTGTCATAAGTACCAAAGAACAATTTCATTCCACATCTATCTGCTTCTCTGAGAAAGATCTCGGCTAAATCATAATTAGGTGAAATTATCATCCCCCGATGTTTCTTAAGTGTAGCGCTATCAAATATTGCCATATTTTTGTATCCAGCGCGAATTATGATGACAGTATCAATACCGATCATTCTCATACAATCGAAGTCTTTTGCCCATTCCTCTGCCCCCCAGTTTGCTGAAGGTATATCATGGCTGATCTCATCTAAGAAGGTGCCCGTTATTTTCATATTGAAAACCTTTTTATATTTAAAATTACTTTTGTTCTGCGATTTAAAGATGATTAGAAGCCATTTCATAACCTGCTTTGGAGCGAAAATAAGAGATTTTTGTCGCTGGCAAGAAGACCGAAACAGCAATAGCTTGCAAGCAGATCATGATGGAACCCCGTTGGAACAGGTTTTTTAGAATCGCTGTTTTCAGGATTATTGATTAGATGTAAGTCATTGCGTTATAAATATTTGCCCGGGACTGGATTCGAACCAGCACAAGATTGCTCTTACCAGCCCCTCAAGCTGGCGCGTCTGCCAATTCCGCCACCCGGGCGGGCAAGACGGAAAATATAACGGATTTCCATAAGAATACAACCAAAAATACGCTTATTTTCCTTTTTGGTTCCCCCAAAGGAGTATATGCAGCCGCGGTGAAAAGCCAAATCCCCTTGAAACGGCCAATTTGGCAATTTTTGCGGATTTCGCCACCAGAGCCTCCTGTTTGGATGCCTGCGGCATAAGCAGGATATTTTCGGCTCGCAACTTCGGCACCTGGGCAACGATCTCATCAATTTCAGCCATGTCGCTTTCGTCTTCGACGACGAATTTGAGCTGATATGGATAGGCTGCCGTTAACTGCCTTATCGCTTTAATATTAAGCCGCGAGGCGTTGTGAGCCGCCGCAAGTGTCGGGTCACTAGGCAGCGAATTAGAAAGTTTTGGACTTATGCTCATAAGGTCCACTGGCAGATCAGGGATAAACGCAAGGCCTGCCGTTTCGACTGTGATGTGCTTGTTTTCGCGTGCAAGTGCCGTAAGGAGCATGGTCAAATGCGGGTTTGCCATCGGTTCTCCGCCGGTGACGACAAGGAAATCGGTATCAAAATTTGAGACTTGCAAAACGATCTGCTCAACATCCATATCTTCCCCCGCCCTGTCATCCCACGCATACCGTGTATCGCACCACCGGCACCGAAGCGGGCACCCGGATATCCGGATAAAAACGCTCGGAACGGAGGCTAATTTGCCCTCACCCTGAATACTGAAAAATAGTTCGTTAACGTACATACGGGCATCTTACTGAAAATTCACACCAAAATCCAGAAATGCCCCATCTATCGCCAAAAAAATGCCCAAAAAGCACAAATCCGGCGAAAATAATTCCGCTCTCCCCGGATTTGAGCAGAAATCACCCATGAACGTCTAGAAAATTGTATAAAAACCGTAGTTATACGGATATCAATTATATAATTAAATCCCTATTATATGTTCTTTTAAATTACAGGTTCGTCAAATGTGTAGGGATGATGATTCCAGAATAGCGGTTTTTGGCCACGATTTTGAGAGAGTCAAGAAAGTTGCCCAGTATCTGCGCAGCGATATATGCATGGTAATGGAATTTAATTGCCCCCAGGCATTTCAAAAAGCACTTTCCAGCAAGGATTTCGATGTAGCAGTGATTCTTCTGCAATCAACGATAGACGATATTTTTGAGTTGATAGAAAAAATAAAACGGGAAGTTCCTGGCCTGCCGGTGCTACTGATGACGACGAATAATATGATCGTTAAGCTAGACCAGATCACGAAATCATCCCACGATACTGGCAGGCGAATGGTACTGAAAAGCGTGCAATCTGTCATACGCAAGAGATCCATTCTAGCCAATTTTAAAAAAAACAATCTGACTAAAACTGAAAAGAAGGTTCTTAATTTTCTGCTGGAAGGCTGCGGCAATAAGGAAATAGCCAGCTTTTTGAATCGCTCATCGCGAACGATCGAAGATCACCGCGCAAACATCATGCGAAAATTGGGGACAGATAATGTCGTTGAATTGGTCAAAGCGACATTATCGAAAAATGGAAACTACCTCGGTAATCCAGAACCCCTGGATAAAGTCGAAATTAATTAGTGCTACGTCCTAAAATCCCGTATTTTCCACGATGGTTTTCTCCTCAATTGCACTTTAAACTCCCCTTTTAGTATTAGAGCATTTTAAGATATAGTGCTCTGGTTATGGCGTAGCGAAAACTCGCAAGACAAGGACGGCGGAGCAGGAAATGCCCTGCATTTTTGATGCAGCCGGACGCGGTATTGTAAGTAGCCAGAACCAGAGCAGGATAGCTTAAACTGCTCTAGTGCGTGTGGCACATGCTATTATCGATTTTTTTTGAGGAGAGAAGATGAAACGAAGTATCGCATTGTTTTTTGTGGGGCTGTTTTTACCTGCAGCAGCAGATGCCTGCCTGGTCGGTATCACAATTTCCGCGTCGGATGGGACGAATACGGCAAGCCGAAATTTTGCTGCTGAAATAACCGGTGAGGGCCTTCAGAGGGTCAGTCTGGTCGATCAAGATATTGTCTTGTTTGACGATGCCGCTATCGAGGGCTTGGCGATCCGTCTCGACGAGGATCCGGAAGTTGGTATTGAATTTGCCGTTCGGGCGGGCAATTCGGAGACAACCTTTACCATCACAAGCGAGGTGCTTGAGTTCGACGCGTTGACAAACCCCAGCGCATACGCCTCGGCGGGCGTTACTCTTAGCGACCGAACTCCGACCAATGGTGCCGCGATCACAGGTCTTTTCGATGGCGGCAAAATGCACCAGGCCAAGTATAACGGTTCAATCGTCTGGGCAAATCTCGTTGGCTCGTTCGCGGTTACGAATAACACTCTGACAATCAGTGAATCAAGACCTGCATCGGGCGATGAGATAATTAATGATACGCTTACGAGCATCGAGTCGCAGTTTAAATTTAAGTTATCCGCTAAGGATGCCGCCGCAGGTACAAGCACTTTTGCGGTTATACCGGAACCGGCGACGATGGCTCTGCTTGGTCTTGGTGGCATTGGTTTTCTCAGGCGCAAATTGAATTAATCACTTTAACTTTCTTAAAGCTCACAAAACTTTTGCAAGAGCTGTTGGCCATTTCTCTCTCGGTCAACAGCCTTGCAATTGTATTTTACTAAGTGGCACGGTGTTTAGGCTGCAGAAGCGTGCGTTGCTGGTTTCTTGTTAGCTAGCAACCAGCAACTGCCTGCTTAGTACTGCATTGCGGTGAGGAGAGGAGAAATAGTGGATCTTTTTGAGGATGCTTCGAAAGAAGCGATCATGTTTGTTATTGCGCAATTCATCCCAATCGTCCGGGAACATTCATATCGAGTAACCAAGGAGATTTGCCTATGATTTAAATTTCCTGGTTACGGCTTCGATATATTCGCCGCGCACATAAGCGGCAAAAATAAGATCAAGAAAACAATAATTTTTAAGGGAGAAAACCATGAAAACTTTAGTAACAATTTCGGCAGTAATAGCGATGGTAAGCAGTATGGCTTTGGCAACAGGGTTTACAGATTCGTTTGACTCACTCAACGCGGCGTGGGTCACAGACCGGACTGAGCCGAGCGTGTTTGGGACAACGACGTTCGATGGCGATTCACGGCTTCAGATCAGCATCGATGCCCCCGAAGCGGTTGGCGTGACAGGCTTTTATAATACACAGGGTCGGCAGCGGGTGGCCGACCTGACGCCGGGATGGGTGGTTTCTGGCGACGTGTATGTGAGCCAAGACATGCTGTCGGGCAATAATTTGCGACGCACAGACCTTTGGGCTAGGGCGGGCAGTGTGGGTACAGAAGACAATGCGACATATCCTATTATAGGCATTCGTCGCTTTGATCCAACCGACGGATTTAATCCATCTGCAACCGGCATTGCGACAGCATGGCGCGTTTGGGATGCCGATACAACTAATGGCTGGGTCGATTTATCCACAACCGTAACAGCCGGGTGGCACACGCTGTCTATCACTGGTACAGGCTCCTCCTTTGTCTACAAGATCGATGGAAGTACTGTTTATACTGACAGCACTGTTATCACGGGATACCAAGATCTTACAGCAGTCTTTGTCCAGGCATATAATTTTGGCAGCAACCAGGACTACACCGCGTATTGGGACAATGTGTCGGCCACAGCTATTCCCGAACCGGCGACGATGGCGCTGCTGGGTCTGGGCGGACTCTTCTTTGCACGCAAGAAGAAATAATGGTGTGAACTTACTTGGAGGAGACCAGCCAACGCTCGGCCAGTCTCCTCCTTAATAAAAAGTCTTTTAATGGTATATCAAAATTCGATAGCTATGACGACCCAGTTTTGAATGAGATGAATTTTAAACTTTTTAATTGAACGTGAATCCCTAATTCCCGAATTATTCAATCCACAAAATTATCCCCTTTTACCCCCCGTACGCCCATCTTTATCTTCAAATAATCAATAATCCCTAATCAATAACCAATGAAATACCCCCCTGACACCCCCCAAGAATTCAATTTTGAACGCCCCAAAAGAACACTAGGGAATATCCACAACACCCCAAAAAACCGCTTTCGCAGCCCCAAAAACGCACAGTTTTTCTAAATTTGAAATCATAAATTTAAAATTTTAAATTGTTCCTCTACCCCTCAAAACCCCAACTTGCGCAAAAAAAATTAACCCGAAATTTCAGCATCCTTCGCGAATTTCCCCAGCGGAATAAAAAACCGCTCTTTGCCCAGCGAGCCTGCATAGCCCGACACCCCGAAAACCTCTTTTATCAGCTCCGGCCGGAATATCTCCTCCGCCGTGCCGAAATGATACTTCCGGTCTGCCGACAACAGCAGGATATTATCGCAGTACTGTGCCGCCACATTAATATCATGCGAGATAAGCAGGATCGTCTTACCAAGCCGAGTTTGCATTTTCTTGAGCAGGTCGTAAATATCCACCTGGTGCTTAAGATCAAGAAAGCTCATAGGCTCATCCAAAAGCAGGATCGGCGTCTGCTGAGCAAGCGCGCGGGCAACGAAAACCCGCTGTCGCTCGCCGCCGGAGAGCTGGTATAGATGCCGCTTAGCGAACTGGGCGGTTTCGGTCGCTTCAAGTGCCTCATTTACGATGGCAAGGTCATCTGGCGTTTCAAAACCAAAGCCCTGTAGATACGGCGCCCGCGCCATGGCCACCGTTTCCTCAACCGTAAAACCAAATGCCGGCACGAATTCCTGACGCACAAACGCGATTTTCCGCGCTAAATCCATAAAAGAATAGGAACCGATGGGTTTCGATTCAATACTCACAGATCCTGAAGCAGGTTTGAGCAGGCCAGCCAGAATATAAAGCAGCGTGCTTTTACCCGCACCATTAGGCCCAGCTACTGCCAGGAATGAACCGGACGCGACTGTAAGCCACAGGTTTTCCAGGATATGCGCCTGGTCGTAACTGAAATTGACATTGGTAACTTCGATTATTGCCATAACTTAACCTATTTGGAAAACCAGCTTATTTTGCGGGTATAGCGTGCCAGAAGTATCAAAAAGAACGGCCCGCCAGTCATCGCGGTGATAACGCCCACCGGAAGCTGGGCCGGTGCGACTATCGTGCGGGCGATGGTATCTGCAAGTACAAGAAACGCCGCCCCGATTATAGCGCTTATCGGCAAAAGCTGGCGATGGTCTGGCCCAAGCACCAGCCGGATAGCATGGGGTACGATAAGCCCCACAAAACCCACAAGCCCTGAAAGACTTACTGCCACAGCCGTTATTATGGCCGATGCCGTAAAGGCTATCAGCTTAATGCGTGTAGGGTCTACGCCGAGGTTTTGCGCCTGTGATTCACCGAAACTTAGTAAATTAAGCTCAAGGCAGATAGACCACAGTACTGCAAGCCCAGCCAGCACTATCACGAAATTGACTATTATGACGGGCAGCGAAGTCTCGGAGATGTTGCCCATAAGCCAAAAAACCGTCGCCTGCATCTGTTCGCTCTTGGCGATTGAGGTCAAAAACATTATCAGGGCGGAAAAAAAAGCGTTTACGACCACCCCTGCCAGCAAAAGTGATGTCAGTTCAGATTTGGTGGTAAATCGGCCGATAGCCCAGACAATCCAGACAGTGGTCAGGGCACCGGCAAAGGCACATACGGTAATAGGCGAGCCACCCAGGAAAGTGAAGGTAAAGCCAGCAATTATCGCGATCACAGCGCCCAAACCTGCGCCGGAGGAAATACCCAGGATAAAGGGATCAGCAAGCGGGTTGCGGAGGATTGCCTGGAGGATCACGCCGGAACCCGCAAGCGCTGCCCCGACAAGAGCCGCAAGGAGCACTCGCGGCAGGCGAACTCCGATGAATATCTCATATTCAATATTTGACCCGGGCACGGAGCCGGGGCCTTTGAGGATATTGCCCGGCGATATCTTTTCTGTGCCGGTCATCAGGCAAAAGCCACAGACGACCAGCAGGATCGCTACTGCGATCATAATTCTAGTTATTAGCGTCGTTTGGGTCAGCATTTAGGTTTCCTGTGGAATTGGGATCGGGCAAATTTGAGTCGTAAAGCTCAGGATGAATACATCGGCCGACGAGTTCAAGGCCTTGCGGCAGTCGTGGGCCGAGACGGTGGACGGTATCAGCCTGGATGACGTAAACACGGTTTTTCTTCACTGCCGGGATATTTGGAAACTGGGACCAGAATCGCACTGCCTGCAGCCGCTCGGCTTCAACCGAAGTCTGGGACATGGCAGGCTGGATGATTACATCCGGGGCGGAGGAGACGATCTGTTCGGCACCGATTGGAGGATATTTCTGGATGGTCTTGCCTATTGCATTGTAGCCGCCGGCGAGTTCAATGAGTTCGTTGGGGAAGGTTTCCAGGCCGGCAACGCGGATGGGTTCGGTCTGCATGACCCACAAAACGGTGCGTTTGGGCTGGGTCTGGAATCGGCCCGAAAGCGTTATGAGCCTTGATTTTATTGAATCAATGAGGGTTTTGGCTTTATCCGGCACATCGGCGGCTTGGCCGACGGTGTCAATGGCCTCAAAAAGCTGGCTTATGTCGGTCAGGTGAACGGTAAGCACAGGGTAGCCTAAGGCTTCTAACCGCCTGCCGATGCTGGTTTGCTGGTCGAATTTTTCCATTATTACCAGGTCCGGCCGGGCGGCGATGATGGCTTCCATGTTCAATTGCCAGAATTTGCCGACAGTGGGGTTGGTTTTGGCAGCCTGGGGAGGGTAATCGGAGTCGCTGGTGACAGCGGCTATGCGGGGTTCGAGGCCCAGGGCGTAGGCGATCTCAGTTAGCTGGGGGCTGGTGACTATGATCCGCTGGGGTGATTGAGGTGCGACGGGTTTGACGACCTTTGTGGAGGCGTAATAAATCGCGGCAGCTACTATAGTTGCGGCCAGCAGGATCACCAAATTTAGTTTTTTCGAACGGAGCATAAGGGGGCAATTTTAAACTGCGGCAGGCGTTTTCGCTAGCTTTTATGTGCGTTTGAATTGTTTTTCGAGGTCGGCAAGGGAGAAGGTTATGGAGGTTGGGCGGCCGTGGGGGCAGCGGGAGGCGCGTTCGACGGTTTCCTTATCTTCAAGCAGCGACTGGATTTCCGGTGCGGTGAGCTTTTGGCCGGCCTTGATTGCGGCTTTGCAGGCGGCCATATCGAGGATCTCGTGGAGGAGGCGCTGGGGGTCGAGTTTGGAGCTTTGGGAGGCAAGGAGGTCTAGGGCGTCGTGGACGAAGGGGGCGGGGCTTAGTTTTGAGAGTATGACTGGGAAAGATTGGATGATGTAAGTCTTTGCGCCAAAAGGCTCTAGCTTGATTCCGAGTTTTTCGAAAAATTCGCGGGCGGACTCAATTATATTCAGCTGGGCAGCGGTGAGGTCTATTGGTTCGGGGATCAAAAGCCGCTGGCTTTCGAGCGGGCCTGCGGCGAGACGGCGCGTAAGTTCTTCATACATAAGGCGTTCGTGAAGGGCGTGCTGGTCTATGATGACAAAGCCATCGGCG
>MHYB01000087.1:0-1465 GCA_001824635.1 Planctomycetes bacterium GWF2_50_10 | reverse complement strand
GTATAAATGCGGGGACGGAGGGGGCAGCTCTGTTATATTCGAACGTGTGCTGGGAGGAGCGGGTGTTTTTAAAAAATTCGGCCATGGCTTGGGTGATCTGCTCTTTGCGGTCACGGGGGTCGGCGGGCGGGTTCGCTGGCTGGTCTGCCAGTGCCGGGGCCGGGGCGGATGGAAGTTGTGCTTTGGCGTCGAGGTTCATCGAGAGAAGTTTTTCGCGGAGGAGGCCCAGTACCTGGGAATGGATCATGTTGGAGTTGTCGAAACGGACTTCGATCTTGGTCGGGTGGACGTTGAGATCGAAGAATTCGGGCGGCATCGTCAAAAATAGGAAGGCGACGGGATGCTTGTTGGGTTCGGTGAGGCCGCGATAGGATTCTTTGAGGGCGTGGGTGATGAATTTATCGCGGATGTAGCGGCCGTTGAGAAAGGTGTATTGGTAGTCGGCGGAGGAGCGGGCGGACTGGGGGTGGCCAATGAGGGCGAAGTAATCCATGTTGCGTTCGGAGCCGGAGAGTTCGATAAGTTCGGCGGCGATCTGGGCGGAAATTAATTCCGCAACGCGGGCGCGGATGGGCTGATTGGCCAGGAGGCGGTGGACTTCCTTGTTGTTGTGGATAAGGGTTAAATCCAGATTCGGGTTGGCCAGGGCAATGCGGGTGAAGGTGGCACTTATGTGGGTGAATTCGGTGTTGTGGCTTTTTAAGAATTTCGCGCGGGCGGGGAGTTTGTAAAAAAGGTTGCGGACTTCTATTGTTGTGCCGACTGGGGCGGCAGCTGGGGAGAATGAGATCGTTTGGCCGGCGTCGATTTCCAGGCAGTGGGCCTCTATAGAATCCGGGGTGCGGGAGGTTGCTTTTAATTGCGACACGGCGGCGATGGATGCAAGTGCTTCGCCGCGGAAGCCCATTGTTTGTATGTTTGCAAGGTCGTCGGGATTCGATAATTTGCTGGTTGCGTGGGGGACAAAGGCGTTTTTGAGGTCTTCTCCGTCCATGCCCTGGCCGTCGTCGGTGACGGAAATGAGGGTCTTGCCCCCCTGCTCAACTATCACGGTTATTTTGTTTGCGCCGGCGTCGATGGAATTTTCGAGCAACTCCTTGAGAACGGAGGCTGGACGCTCGATGACCTCGCCGGCGGCGATCATGTTGATCATGTTCTGGTCGAGTATTTTTATTTTGGGCATAGGATTTTTGCCACAGAGGGCACAGAGAACACAGAGAGTTTTTAAATTCTGGATTCAGGAGAAGGAATTCAGAATTCAGAAACTTTAACCACTGATTTACACGGATTTACACGGAGGAGAGTATCGGGGATTGGGGAATGGGAATCAAGCAGAAAGTGCAGGGGGAAGTGCCCAGTGCTTAGGGCGGGAAAGGATGGGACTCGTCGCAGAGAAGCAGAGTGAACTGAGTTTAGCAGAGGGGTTTTGAGGTAAAGCAGAGAGAGGGGCACAGAGAGGCGGAGA
>MHYB01000086.1:14817-23084 GCA_001824635.1 Planctomycetes bacterium GWF2_50_10 | reverse complement strand
CCGGCCTTTCCCGACCTGGACGGAGGTGCTGGAGGTTATAAAGGCGATTGGGTATCGAAAGGTGGCCGAGCCTCAATCGCTTGAATCGTTTAAAAAGGCGGATAAAGAATTGATCCAGCCGCAAAACAACTAAAATGAAAGCCCCTGAAAAAGGGGCTTTTTTTATGTCAACTCGGCAAGGGCGGCATAGGCGCTGAATCCTGCACCAAAGGCTGATAGTACAATTTTTTCGCCAGGTCTGGCTTCGGCGGATTTTAGAAGTTCGCTGAGAACAAACAGGACCGAGGGGGACGACATATTTCCATATTCGGACAAAACCTTATGACTGGCGGCGAGTTTTTCCGACGGGAGTTGGAGCTTTTCCTGCACCTGTTTTAAAATCGCGGTACCGCCGGGATGGAGAACCCAGTGGTCAATATTTTCTCTTTGGATGTTGTTTTGTGCAAGGAGTCTTGCTGTGACTTCTGCGACAGCGTTTGCGGCGATAACGGGCACCCTTATGCTGAGGACATTTCTAAGTCTGCCATCCTGCATGCGATATCGAAGCTGTTCTCGGTGCTTTGGCATTACTTGTGATTCAAAATCGATGAGCTTGATATTTGGGGTCGGCCCTGAATGACTGCTGGATAGGATCGCGGCCGCTGCTCCGTCGCCAAAAATGCAGTTGCTTACGACCAGTTCGGGATCGTCGCCCATGAACAGCGTTGCAGAACATATCTCGACGGCGATGCTGAGGACATTATCGCACCCGCTTTTTGCCAGCGAAGAAGCGCAGCGGAGGTTTGGTATGGCTGCGCCGCAACCCATGCCCATGATGTCGAATACCTCGGTGGAACTGGCCAGGCCCAGGTCTTCTATTATGTAGGATGACAGGCCCGGGCACAGGTAGCCGGTACAGGTATTGACGACAAGGCCCTTGATATTGGCAGGGGCAAGGGATGCATTGTGGATAGCTTTTCGGGCGGCTTGGACAGCGATTTGGCGGGCGAATTTTAAGAAGCGGGCGTTTTGCTCATCGGGGTTTTGCAGGCATATCTGCTCGTCATAATCGAGGGCAAAGTATCTGCCGCGGATCGCGCTGCCTGACAATATCTTTTCATAGAGGCTGTCCTGGCTGGGCGAGAGGGGGAAATTATTTCGCAGGAATTCCAGTACAAAATTCTGCGTTACATAACGGGCTGGGTTGGCTGTGGCGACGGATTTTATATATGTATCTGTCATTTGTTCCTCATGTATCCCATTCGACTGTACCCATGATTCTGCAAAACCACTGGTTTTTGACTGTTACCTGCGCATCGGTAAAATTTTGAAGCATACTATTTAGCCCAGCTTTGGTGAAGCCGCGTTCTATCGATGTAAGTGCATCGTGTCTGACCAAGGGGTCGAGTGCAACGGCCGCAAGTTTGCATGCGAAATAGTTTAGGCGCGTTCGCGCCAGGTCATTTATAAGCAGGCTTTTGCAGCCAAATCCGCGGATGATCTTCGCGATCTGGATTATTTGGTCATTAGTAAAATGGTGGAAAAACATTGATCCCATGGCGGCGTCGAATTTACTTGCGGGGGTGTAGCTGAAGATATCGGCTTTGATAATCTCGATCCCGGTTAGTCCGCTGCGTTTTATGTTTTTTAGCCCAAGGTCACAGGCGAAATCGGAGATTTCCAAGCATGTAAAGTTTAGATCGATCTTCTTTTTGAGTCCCCATTTTCTTACGGCAATTGGTATGTCGCACCCACCGCTGCCCAGGTCGAGTATTTGCAGATGCTGTTTTTGCAAGCGCCTGCATTGTGTTAGAACAAATTTTTTAACAACTCCATGTCCGCCGAAAAAACGGTTTACAACTGCCATGAACCGGTATGCTTCTGTGAGAGTCGCGTTGTCCATGTCGGGCGAATCCAAGAATTCTTTTTTTGATGTCCTTGTGCTTAAATCCATAGATCGCCTTCTACGAGCATCTGATTTATTTTTGAAAGCTGCTCGATGCTCTGTGATCTGAAAGCAGGCTCGATCCGAACAGCGTCTCTAGCGATGGCTGCGCAATGTCCGCATTTTGAGCAGTCCAGGCCGATGCAGCTGCGTTTTTGGAATATGTCAAGAAAATCAGCGGGTATTTTTGCCGAGTCAATGAAGATCGGCTGATTTTGCTGCTTAAAACCCATGCCCTGGAGGCGGGCTGTTTTTAGAAAGCAGCCCAGGTGTTTTGTTTTGATATGCCAGGGTTTGAAAAAGTTTCGCATGGCCCAAAGGCGAGGTTTATGTGTTTCTTCTTTGAAACCATAATAGCACAACAGTTGGGCCAAATTGCCATCATACCTGCCGATGCTGTAAGCTTCTACGCGTTTGAGCAGTTGGGTGGAAGGCATTCCACGCTCGAGGATCTTGAAATTTGTATAGCCTACCTTTTCATATCGGCTTGTGTCTTCGGGCCTTATCCAGCGGGATTTGATAAGTTGGGTTTCGTCGCTGATGCGGGCAAGTGCGCAATTGAAAAGGCAGTAATCGATAAACAAGCCGCCGCTGGAGTGGGAACTGTGGGCGATTCCATTTTGATGGTAACACTGCATTGGGCAATTCCATAAGCAGATGTGGTTTGCTATGAGCTGGAGATCGCATTTTACTGCCCTGCGAATTTGCTCGAGGAGTTCGAAATCGCGGTTTATGGAAAAGCTTTCGAGAGTTATTGCGTCTGCGCCGAGGTTTTCCCAGAACCTGGCTCTTGCGGGAGTGTCTACCTGTGCGAAAATGCCGACTCGGACATAAAAATTGCTCCTCCTTGCTTTTATGGTTTCAAGCAGGTAAGGCGTGGAGACGGTCAGGCGATTTACGCCTATTTCCGTGAGCCAGTCGAGCATGCGCATGAGATCTTTTTGCCAGGCGCGTGTCCATTCGCGATTTGCCATGCAGGAACTGTTGAGGAGGTAATTGAATTTTATTCCGTTTTGATGCAGTGTTTTGATGTAGGTCTCAAGGCCTGCCTTGGTTATGGGGGTGCTTATATATGCGGGTCTGCCGCCGCCTGCGAAATCGCCGGGCAATTTGCCGAAGACTTCCTCGACGGGGTATTTGGCCAGTTCGCTTGTTATTGATTGGTCATAGTTTGCCGCAACCGATAATCTCACTGTGCCCCCAAGTGCTTATCTCATGGGAGACAATCATAGTCTCATAGCCTTTAAAATTCAATTGCACAATTATTATTTTTATTTAAAATATGCTTTCAACGGGGTTTGCTTGAGGGGACCTCATCGTGGTGTGATCGAATTTTTGCGGGGGCGACAATGGCGATTATGCCTGTTTCAAGAAGACAAGTACTAAAATTAGGCTGCGCCGGCGCGGCTGCGGCCATGGTAGATAAATTATGGGCTGGCGAGCAGGCAAAGCCCGCAAAAGGTGTAAACCTAAATAAGGAGAGTTCTATGGCAAGTCAGAATAACGACATCTTCAAAGACGCTTTCGAAAATGGTAAATACAAGCTGCCGGCCTTACCTTATGATTACAAAGCATTAGAGCCTTTCTATGATGAGCAGACGCTGCGGCTTCATCATGATAAGCATCATGCTGCGTATGTGGCAGGCGCAAACATGGCTCTCGACAAGCTAGAAAATGCCCGGAAGAATAATGATTTTGCCGCAGTCAAGGCTGCTTCAAAGGATCTGGCCTTTAATGGTTCGGGGCATGTGCTTCACACGATATTCTGGCATTCCATGAAACCCGGCGGCAATAACGGCCAGATGCCGGCTGAATTTAAGGATGCTTTCAAGGAAAGTTTTGGTTCGGTAGATGCCGGTCTTGCCCAATTTTCCGCAGCTACCAAGGTTGTTGAAGCCAGCGGCTGGGGTGTGCTGGCGTTTGAGCCTGTTTCAGATAAACTAGTCATACTCCAGTGCGAAAAACATCAGGACCTTACGATCTGGGGAGTAACGCCGCTGCTTGTGTGTGATGTATGGGAACACGCGTACTATTTAAAATACCAAAACGCCAGACCCGATTGGGTTGATGCGTTTATGAAAATCGCCAATTGGGATTTTGCTGCCCAGCGTCTGGCCGGGGCAAAGCAGAGCCTCGCGACAGCAAGCTAAAAAGAACAGGGGGGAATATGCCCAAGTCGATAAAACGAAATAAAACAAGAAAGCCTCTCCAGCAAGGCGCCGACGAGAAGCCTCGCTCGCCCAGGGTTATAGCTGATCCGGATGAACAGGTCGTCAAGGCCCAGGACAGGCCAAGAGCCACTAACAGACGGCCGTATGAATCAGGAGCAGAAGAGCTTAAGAAAAATCGAAAAAAATAGCTGCCGGAGCAATTCATGGCAAAGTCAGCCAAAAAGGTTAAGAATCGCCGGCTTCGGCACAAAATAGACCGGGGCCAGCGAGCCGCACAGGGTCGCGGAGGCATAGGTTTTAACAATCTTGAATTGCCCGACGATGAGCACAGCAAAGCAGGCCGGGGCCGTCTGGAAGAAGACAAGGCAGCACGGTCTAAGGCTGTTTGCGAAGAGACGGCGTTTGTTCATATCCACAAGCACAAGTGAGCACTCAAACTGACCGATGGGCGCAGTTTGGTATTTCAAAATTCAAATTTGTGGTGTCGCTGCGCGACGCTTTTTATGCTGGATACCCGCCTGCGCGGGTATGACAAGTCGGTGTGATTCACAGGGTATGATCAGGAAGAACACGGGCAAGATGCCCGTGCCACGAAAGTTGTCAATTTTAGCCCTTTCAGCAATGCCGCATGGGCAACAAGTTGCCCATCCTACACCCGCCTGCGCGGGTATGACAAGTCAGTGTGATTCACAGGGGTATCAAAGTTTTGAGTTTGAGTAATGAGCACAAAGGTATAATGCCAACGCGCAAATGTATAGCGGCTTGTCTTGTATTATGCTGTGCGAGCACAAAATCCCGCCTGGGCAGGCGTTTTTGTTGTTGCAATTTGTTTTTAATGTTTGATAGAATTTTTCTGGCTAAGGATTGTGTCGCATCCTGATGTCACAACATTAAATTCAATTTTGGGGGTGGAAGGTGAAGATCACACAAAACAGCTGCGGACTAGGTATTCTTGTATCAATTTTGGTATTGCTGTGCATTTGCGGCTTTGCTGACGGCAAAGCGGCTATGAGTTGGTCGCTGATATTTGGCGGCAATGGCGACGACTGGGGATCGGCTAAGGTTGATTCGGCGGGCAATATCTATGTGTACGGCGATACCGATTCGACAAACCTGCCGGTAACGGCAACTGCTTTCGACCGGGTATTCAACGGCGGCAGGGATTGTTTTGTAGCTAAATATAACTCTGCAAAAACGCTGCTTTGGTGCACTTACATCGGCGGGAGCAAAACCGAAGAGTGCGATGATTTTTACGTCAACGCAGACGGCACTTCTTATATGCTGATCACAAGCGACTCGACGGACTTCCCCTCCGCTGCGCGAACCGGAACTACCGAAGATGTAATAATTATCAAACTCGATCAGAACGGAAGAGCAATACTTGCGGCAAAACGCATCGGCGGGACTAACTGGGACGACGCCGTGGCGATGTATGTCAATGCGGCAAAAAATGAAATATATATCTGTGGCGATACTTACTCCACGAATTTTCCAACCACCACTGGGGCATATGACAGGGTTGCTCCCACAGCCAACAAGGCATTTGTCATAAAGCTCGATTCCACGTTTAAGACCATCTATTCCACCCTGCTGGGCGGCAAAGGCTACACATATTGCGCGGGCATGGCGGGATTATCCGACGGCACAGTAGTCATCGGCGGAACGACCGCGGCAGCGAGTTTTCCAACCACTGCCGGCGCGTATGACAGAACTTTGGGCGGACTTACAGATGGTTTTGTAACCAAGCTCAACGCGTCCGGCACCGGGCTTGTTTTTTCGACGTTTCTGGGCAGTTCGGACTATGACAACGCTTACGGCATTTCACTTGCTCCTGATGGAAGCGTCTACCTTTGCGGACAGACCAGCGGCGCAGATTTTCCCATAATCGCAGGTGCTTACGATTCGACTTTTGCAGGTGGCGCGTATGTAGATGATGGTGACGCATTTCTTGCAATTATAAGCCCAACCGGCGCAGCCTTGACCAGGTCTACATTCATCGGAGGCGCGGCCGGTGACGAACTGTGCAAGAACATGACCCGCTCCGCCCAGGGCATATTTTTTGCCGGAAACACATATTCGAGCAACTTTCCGGTATCGTTCGACGCGGCTGATCCTACTTATAACGGCGACGGGTCCGACAGCGACGGCGTGATGGGCTTGATGGATCTTTCGCTGGGCAAACTGCTTTATTCCTCGTACATCGGCAGCTTAAATATCGATAGTTGCCTTTTGGTGCGCACCGGTGAGGTGTTGACAGTGGCAGGGCAGATATCTGATGTTCCCAATTTCCAGATCAGGTTTGGCAGCTATCATGGAGCAAATGATATCTATGTTGCAGCTTTCACCAATAACGCCTGGGTTCAGCCGAAAATATCGGGATATGTAAAAACGTCCGGCGGTACCGTGATGGCCGGCGTTGTTGTAAAAACAAGCACCGGCGGGTTTACCGCGACTACAAACGCTGCCGGTCTGTACACCCTGGCGGTGACGCCGGGTTATACCGGGTCGGTGCTCGCGTCAAAAAGCGGGTATAGTTTTTTGCCGAAATCTGTGGCTGTAACAAACATTCTCGTTAATAAAACACAGAACTTTACCGGGTATGTCATGCCGACACTATCGGGCTATGTTAAGAATTCGGCGGGCAAAGCCGTTGCAAATGTTGTCGTTGCCGCAAACAGCGGCGGTACTTCTGTTAAAACCAATACAGCAGGGTATTACGCAGTGCGGGTTCCCTACCAGTGGACGGGCAAAATCACCTGTTCGGGATCGAATCTAACGTTCGTGCCGGCATCAAGGTCGTTTTCGGTGTTGACCGCCAGCAAAACCGGCCAGAATTTTACAGCTTATTCCAAGCCGGCAATTACGGGCCGGATTCTTACTTCTGGTGGAACGGCAATAGCAGGTGTGGTTGTAACGGCTGATAATAACGGCGGGACGGCAACGACAGATTCTTCCGGTAATTTCACATTGCGCGTGCCGTATAATTGGACCGGCAAGATACGACCCGCCAGCACCGTTCATACGTTCGTTCCCGCCTACCGCGCCTTTACAGCCGTTACGGCGGGCAAAACGGCGCAGAATTTCACCGGTTACGCCAAGCCGACGATCTCTGGCTATGTCAAGAACGCAAACGGGGTCGCACTTGCTGGAGTTACGATAACCGGCGACGCGAGCGGCGGCACGACTACCACCAATTCGGCTGGGTACTATGCTTTGCGTGTGCCATATAACTGGACAGGCAAGATGACGCCAAAGAAAACCGGCTATACTTTTACGCCGGTATATAAGGCATATTCGAAGGTGATAGTCTCGAAAACCAGTCAGAATTATGTAAGTAAACCGTAATACAGTCACAAGTCACAGGTTACAAGAAGGAAAAGGCAAGAGGCAACAGATAAAGTGGGGGGGGCAAAATAAACCGATCAGGATGGTTAAAGTTTGAAGAAAATTTTGTAATTTAACAAAGCTTTTCAACCTGGATTGGCGATATTATAATATCGGACTTTGGATTATCCTGAATCGGAGTTAAAAATGGCAAAGCATCTGCAGCGTGAAATAGATATTTTAAAGCGAAAAATACTTTCTTTGGGGACGGCGGTAGAAGAATCCGTCCGTGACGCGGTCGAGTCTTTGGAAACTCGTAATGTGTCGCTGGCCAAACGAGTGATCGATAATGATCAGAACATAGACCATAATGAGATCGATGTCGAAGAGGAATGCCTTAAGATACTGGCCCTGCATCAGCCGGTCGCGATAGATCTTAGATTCATAATAGCGGTTCTGAAGATAAATAACGATCTCGAACGCATCGGCGACCTGGCTGTGAACATCGCCGAACGTGCGTTGTTTCTGGCCGGTGTTGAAAAAATCGATATTGCGCTTAACTTCATAGATATGGCCAAGAAGGCCCAGGTCATGCTCAAGACGAGTCTGGATGCTCTGGTGACGATAGATGTGAGCCTGGCCAAACAGGTTCTTGCCCAGGATGATGCTGTCGATGAAGAGAACAGGCGCATGTACATGCAGGTGCAGGAAGGTATCAAGACGCATCCTGACCAGATGGAGGCACTGATACACCTTCTGTCCACCTCTCGGCACATTGAGCGGATCGCCGACCACGCTACAAACATCGCAGAAGATGTGATATACATGATCGAAGGCGATATCGTCCG